>JACSRG010000680.1 GCA_014879865.1 Anaerolinea sp. | reverse complement strand
CCGTCCACCCGTGCTTCGTCGGCGCTCAAGCGCAGAGTCAGCGCGCCGGGGACGGTCGTCGCCACCCGCCCGCGATACGTATCCGGCGCAAGCACGATATAGCCCTGCTCGGCGAGGATGTCCGCCATTTCGGTCAATTCGGCGTTGAGTCCCCACCATTCATGCACCATCAGCACCGCCGGGAATGTCCCTTCGCCCTCCGGCTGCGCGAGATAACCCACGAGCGTCGTGCCGTCGGCTGCCGGGTACTCGACATTGGCGACATCGCCTGCCCCTTCAAAGGCTTGGCTGTCGCCGATGACCACACCCGCACCGATGGCGATCAACACCACTACAATGATCCCGATACTCAGTAAAATTCGCTTAACCATAAAACCTCCGCGTCTACGTTACGGCAGCATAACGCGGGAAGTTAAGCGGGATGTGAATGCTTAGGTGGGTTTGCTTTCGAGGCTGAACACCGCCCGCAGCGACTCGCCCTGCGCCAACGTAACCAATGCGCGCGGTTGGTTGACCTGCGCCGCGTCCAACGGGAACACGCGGCGATCCGTCATCGCCCACAGTGGACTTGTCAGCCGCGCGACGCTGACCATGCGCCCCTGCCCCAATTTGATCCCCGCGCCGTCGAGTCCGCTTGCCGGGGCGACGTTGCCGACCCGCTGCAACACCCCATTCGCCGCCGCCATGACGAACTGATCGCCTGCACGGAACGGAAATGCCGCGATGATCCGGTCATCGGCAGGCAAATTCATCAGCCGACCATTGCCGCCTGTCAGCAGCCCCGTGCTGATCCGCACAACGCGCCCCATTTGACTGAAGGCGATGATTTCCCCGTTCGCCGCCACCAGTGTCACCGGGTCGCCCTTGATGCGCGTGATCGCATACGGCAGCGCGCTGTCAAGGCGGTCAAACAGCGCCGCCCGCGCATACAACTTGTACGCGGCCGCCGACGTGACCAGCAGCACTTGATCCGCTGTGCTGTCCGCGCGCGCCAGCCCGCTAACCGTCTCTGCGCCGAAGTCGTCGCGGTGGAACTTGGCGGTGTCCGCCATCGTCAAGCCGAGTTCGCTCATTTGCGCCAGCTCGCGCGCCGACCGCTTGAGCAAGCGGTACTCGGTCGTCATGAGGATTACGCCCGTGTTGGCGGGCAGCGCCAGCAGCGCGCTCACGGCGGAAGGCAGCGGCGCAGACTCCGCCAGCAGATCGGCGTCGCGTTCGCCTGCCACAACATCCCCGTCGATGCCCACCAGCACGATCTCATCGCCGTGCCGCTGTTTGCCTTCGGTCAGGCTGATGTACTTCTTGAGCGTCTCAAAGTCGATGATCTGCGCATCGTGCGGGTCGTCAAACTCGCGTTCAGGCGGTAAATCGCCGGTGTGATATGCTTTCAGGCTGATTTCGCCCGTTTCGATCCGCTGCGCGGTGATCGCCAAGCCCGCCGTTACGCTGCTGAATTCGTCCAGCGCGCGCACCTTGTCCGCGCCGAACTTGCCTTCCAACATGTGCACAAACGCGGGGATCAACGACGAGCCACCCGTGCGGATCACCACGTCGATCTGCTCCGGGCGAATGCCCGCGTCGCGCAGCAGGGTGTCGAGGTAGGCGTCGATCTGGCGAATTTCCGCGTTGATGATGCCCTCGAACTCCCCACGAGTGATCGAGTCGTACACGCTGAAATCGGGCGCGTCCACATGGTAATAAGCGCGGTCAGCGCCGGAGAGCTTGCGCTTTGCCGCTTCGACCACGTCATAAATCTTCAAGCCGTAGTTGCTGGAAATCAGGTGGCGCAGCGCGCGGATTTGCACAGGCTGCTGTGCCGTGCGCTCGATCTTCTCGATGTGGTCGAGCGTCTGGCGACGCTGTAAGGTCATCAACTCCTGCCAGTGCGAAAACGCCTCGTAGAAGCTGCTCGGCACAGGCATCACCTTGCCATTGAGCGTGTAGCTGCTGCCTTCGCCGAAGTGCGGGGGCAGTTTGGCGCGCACAATCTTCTGGTCGAACACGTCGCCCGCTATCGGCAGACCACCGTTCGCCAGCACGGCGCGCGTCGCCGGATTGCCCACGCGGATCACGCTGATGTCGAGCGTCCCGCCGCCGAAGTCGAACACGAGCACGGTTTGCTCACCTTCGGTGGTCGATTCATAGTGGTACGCCGCCGCGATAGGTTCATACTGAAAGTAGACTTCTTCGTAGCCCGCGCGGAACGCCGAGCGGAGCATACGCTGCCACGCGACCTGATCATCTTTCGGATTGACCGAGTAACGCACGGGACGCCCAAGCACAATCCGGTTGATCGGCTGCCCGAAATGCTGCTCGGCACGCTGCTTGGTGATATACAGATACGCCGCGATAATGTCCTCTAGGCGGTAGAAGTACGATCCGACGACCGTTCCGAGCGTATCCAGCGACGGTAAGCCCATCTTGAACGAGAGGAACAACCGCCCCGGCGCTAACACATCCTTCTCGACGTAGACATCCGTGACGAACGTGGGGAGTTCGGCGAACGTCAGGGTGATTTCGCCGACGCGCACCATTTCCAGCCGCGTGGGGCGATCCAAGTTCTCCTCGAAGTAGCGATCCACCGCCGTGCGTCCCAGATAAATCTGCCGCTCGTTGGTGACGTACAGCGCTGTGCGTGCCACCGTCTGACTGCCGTCGATGGGGACGAACGTCAGGGTATCGCCGTCGTAGTGCGCCATGCCCGAATTCGTCGTGCCAAAATCCATGCCGATGATCATGATGTCCCCCTTTCTGGACTACTCTATGTCGAAATGGGTTCAGAACGATCCAATTAGGGTATCATCAGAAGGTGTCATTCGAGCGGTACGAAGTTAACGTGGGGCAAAATCATGCGTCAGAATATATCTAGCGGGACGCCGTGGGAAGTACAGGTCGGGTATTCGCGCGCTGTCCGGGTCGGGAACGTGATCGTCGTCGCAGGAACGACTGCCAGCGATGAATCCGGGACGGTCTACGGGGTCGGGGATGCCTATGAACAGACGGCATACATCCTACGCAAGATCGAGCGCGCGCTGATCGTCGCGGGCGCGACCATGCGCGATGTGGTGCGGACGCGCATGTACGTGACCGACATCAGCCAGTGGGAAGCCGTTGGGCGGGCGCACGGTGAGTTCTTCAAGGACATTCGCCCCGTCGCGACGATGGTGCAGGTCGCAGCGCTCATCAACCCGGAGCACTTGGTCGAAATTGAGGTCGAAGCAATCATCGGCGCGGGTGATGGGCTGTTATGAGCCATTTGTTTGACCCACTCACAATTCGCGGCGTAACGCTGCGCAACCGGATCGGCGTTTCGCCGATGTGTATGTACAGCGCCGAAGACGGCATGGCGAATGATTGGCATCTCGTCCACTTGGGCGCGCGGGCAGTCGGCGGCGCAGGGCTGATCATTGCGGAAGCGACGGCAGTCGAGGCGCGCGGACGCATCAGCCCCGCCGATCTCGGAATCTGGCGCGACGACCAGATCGAACCACTGGCGCGCATCGCTCGTTTCGTCAAATCACAGGGGGCTGTTCCCGGCATCCAGATCGCGCACGCAGGGCGCAAAGCCGGGTCGGCGCGTCCGTGGGAAGGTGGCAAACCACTCTCTGATGAGCTAGGCGGTTGGGAAGTCGTCGCGCCGAGTGCAGTACCGTTTGCCGACGGCTACCGCACGCCCCACGCCTTGACCGGGGACGAGATCGCGCAGATCGTCACCTGCTTCCGTGATGGCGCGCGCCGCTTGGCGCTGGCAGGCTTCGAGTGGCTCGAAATCCACGCCGCGCACGGCTACCTGCTGCACAGCTTCCTCTCGCCGATCAGCAACCAGCGCACGGACGAGTACGGCGGCAGTTTCGATAACCGCATCCGCATCGTGATCGACGTGGCGCGGGCAATACGCACAGTCTGGTCAGAGGACAAGCCACTGACGATTCGCTTCTCCGCGACTGACTGGATCGAGGGCGGATGGGACATCGAAGACTCGGTCGAACTGGCACGGCGGCTCAAGCCGGAGGGCGTGGACCTAATCGATTGCAGTTCGGGCGGGATCGCGCCGGGGATCAAAATCCCGGTTGGTGCGGGGTATCAGGTGCCGCTGGCTGAACAAGTACGGCACAGCGCGCAGATTGCCACCGCTGCTGTCGGATTGATCACAAGCGCGCAGCACGCCGACGAGATTGTGCGGAGCGGTCAAGCGGATGTGGTGCTGCTGGCACGCGAACTGCTGCGCGATCCGCAGTGGGCGCTGCGGGCAGCACACGCCTTAGAGCAGCCTGTGCCGTTCCCACAGCCCTATCACCGCGCGTACTAACCGTACCGCGCCTGATATGTCGGCAGCCACGTTTTGAGCGCGTCCATCGTCGTGTTGTAGCCAATGTCGAAAATCGGCTGCGAGGCGTCAAATTCGAGGATGCCGTACTTGCTGACATCCGGTCGCACCAGCAGATCGACCATGTTCTCGAACGAGCGTACGCGGTACACGCTGTTGACTTCCAGCGACCGCAGCACGGTCTTGGTCAGCGTGGGGACGCGCATCCGCCGCCCGGTGAAGCGGCT
>JACSRG010000093.1 GCA_014879865.1 Anaerolinea sp. | reverse complement strand
CGGAGCACTTCGGCAGCCGCGAAGATGATCGCTTCCCGGTTGACTGACTGATCCGCTGGTTTGCGTGCCAAGTCAATATATCCTTGAAAATAAGAATTAATCAAATCTCCGTTAGATTATAGTCAATTGCGCGAACGGCTGTCAAATGAGGCGATGACACACCATCCCGTTCACAAAGGGAAGGAACGGGGTTACAATCGCCTGTGTTCGTGAGCGTAGGATAAGAAATCAATGGATCGCTGGACGAGCTTCGACCTCATCTTTTTCGACTGCGACAGTACGCTGTCGAGCATTGAAGGCATTGACGAGTTGGCGCGCTTCAAAGGCAAAGAGTGGCGCGTGGGGGTCTTGACTCAAAAGGCGATGGACGGGGAACTCGACCTGTCCGAAGTCTACGGCAAGCGTCTCTCGGCGATTCGCCCGACGCGCGGTCAGTTGAAAGCCATCGAGGAACGCTACTGGGAAACGCTCGTGCCGGACGCCAGAGCGGTGATCGACGCGCTGCACTTCCTCAAGAAGCAGGTGTTCATCATCAGCGGCGGGCTGGCAGAGCCGGTACGCGGTTTCGGTCAGCGCTTGGGCGTCGCACCGGAGAACATTCGCGCGGTCGAACTGGAATACAATGAACTGGCGGGCGACTGGTGGCGCTACTACGAACCGGGCACGCGCTCGAAGGCGACGTATCTCGACTATGACGACAGTCCGCTGACCGTTTCGAGCGGCAAGCCGGAGATCGTGCGCGAACTGGCGGCAGGCAAGTCGGGGCGCAAGCTGATGATCGGCGACGGCGCGTCCGACTTGGCGACGCGCGGCGAGGTAGACCTGTTCGTTGGGTTCGGCGGTGTGGTCGCGCGCCCGAAGGTCAAGGCGGGGTCGGACGTGTTCGTCGAGGTCAATTCGCTCGCGCCGATTCTGCCGCTGGCGGCGGGTGCGGCGGCGTACATCAAGACGCTCGGCACGCCGCATCAGGCGACGTTCGAGCGCGGGCTGGAACTCGCCGCACAGGGCGGGCTGATCATTCAGGATGAGAGTCTGCGCCGCGCGTATGAGGCGGCGTTCAAGAAGAAAAGTAACGAGTAGAAAGGGAAAAGTTGAAAGTAAGCTCATGCGGTCAACGCAGTTCTACTTTCTGCTTTTCACTTTCAACTTTCAACTTCTGTAATCAAACCGGGGGATTGCATTGAACACGTTTGACTTTTGCCCGCGCGGAGTGATCTTCGATATGGACGGGCTGCTGGTCGATTCTGAGCCGGTGTGGGCGATTGCCGAAGGGGCGATGCTCGAAGCGCGCGGCAGGGCAATGGATCACGAAATTCACCGCCCGCTGATCGGGATGCGGATGCGCGAATTTCTGGCGGGTGTGCGGACAGGCTATCGCCTGAGTGACACGGTAGACGAATTGGCGGCGGATGTGACCGCGCGCATGATCGCGCTGATCCCGCACAAGGTGATCCCGCGCCCGGGCGCGGTCGAACTGCTGGCGTACTTGCAGACGCGGAGGATTCCATGCGCGATTGCGTCCAGTTCGCCGATGCCGATCATCGACGCGGTGGTAACGTCGCAGCGGTGGGACACGTACTTCGAGACGCACGTCTGCGGTGACGACGTCGCGCATGGCAAGCCCGCGCCGGATATTTATCTCGAAGCAGCGCGAAGGTTGGGTTTGGCGGCGGCGGAGTGCCTCGCGCTGGAAGACAGCCCGAACGGGTCGCGGGCGGCGGTGGCGGCGGGCGCGGTGACGATTGCGATCCCTGATCTGTCGCACACGACACGGGAAGCGTTCACGGAAATCACGCCGTATGTGTTCGAGAGTCTGCATGAGGTTGTGACTGTATTGGAGACATGTGCGCTTGGCTGAATTCACTGTACTGGTCGCCACTGACCTGACTGAAGCAAGTTTGAACATGCTGCGCGGCGACGCCGAGCTGATCAGCGTGAACCCGGCGAATCTGGCGGCGCTGCGCGACGGGCTGAAGCGCGCCGACGCGCTGATCGCGCGGGATGATGTCGCCATTGACCGCCCGCTGCTGGAAGGCGCGCCCAAGCTCAAGGTGATCGGGCGGGTGGGCGCGAACCTCGGCGGGATCGACATCGAAGCGGCGACCGGGCGCGGGATCATCGTCATGAATACGCCGGGGGTCAACGCGATTGCGGCGGGCGAACACGCGATCATGCTGATGCTGGCGCTGAGCCGTAAGGTGATCGGCGCGCATACCAGCCTGAAAGAAGGCTTCTGGCTGCTGGATCGCAAGCGTCAAGCCGGGACGCAGTTATTCGGCAAGACGTTAGGGATCGTCGGTTTGGGGCGGGTCGGGCAGATCGTTGCGGCGCGCTGTCTGGCATTCGGCATGACCGTGCTGGCGTATGACCCGTACATCACCGAGGACGAGGTCGCCGATAAACGGGTTACGCTGGTCGGATTGCGTGAACTGGTCAGCCGGAGCGATTTCATCACCATTCACGTCAGCGCGACGGGCGAAACGCGCGGCATGATCAACGAGGCGTTGATCCGCCAGATGAAACCCGGAGCGCGCATCATCAACACGGCGCATGGCAGCGTGATCGACGAGGGGGCGCTGGCGGCGGCGCTCAAAGATGGGCGCTTGGCGGGCGCGGCGCTCGACGTGTACGCCGAAGAACCGCCGTACAACAGCCCGTTGATCGGCATGGACAATGTGATCCATACGCCGCACATCGGCGACAACACGGTCGAAGCGGCGCAGGATTTGTCGATCCAGATCGTGACGCAGGTCATGGACGCGCTCAACGGCGACGATTACCGCAACGTCGTCAACATGCCGTTCATGCCGGGGCTGGACTTCGAGTCTGTCCGTCCCTATTTGCGCCTCGCCGAGCATATCGGCACGTTCTTGCACACGCTGGCGCGGCATCCGGTGCGGCGCGTGGCGGTCGAGTATCGCGGTGAAGATACGGCGGGTTTGGTCAAACCGCTGACGGTGGCGCTGCTCAAAGGTGTGCTGACGCCAATTCACGGCGACAACGTCAACTACATCAACGCGCCGGTGCTGGCGAACGAGCGCGGGATTCAGGTCACGCAGGCGAAAGGCTTGAAGGCATCCGAATACGCGGCGCTGGTCTCGGCGATGGTCACGCTGGAAGACGGCGAACAAATTTACGTCGCCGGGACGCTGCTGGATCGGCGTGAACCGCACATCGTGCAGATCAACGACTACCGTATGAACTTCGTCCCCGAAGGGCATCTGGTCATCATGGGCAGCTACGATCAACCGGGCGTGATCGGCAAGGTCGGCACGCTGCTGGCGACCAACGGGATCAATATCGCCAGTTGGCACACCGGGCGCGCGACTCCCGGCGGGCACACGCTGACGATCCTCACGCTGGATGAGCCGATGCGCGCGGACGTGTTCGCGGAACTGACGCAGCAGGAGTTCGTGCGCCACGCGCATCAGGTGGAGATTAAGTGACGCCCTCATCCCCGACCCCTCTCCCTCAGGGAGAGGGGAGTAAGGCAGATGTAGCACTGTCCTCTCAGGGGAGCACAAACGTGCTGCTGGTAGGAATCGGGGCGTTTGTGGCGATCTGGGCGGGGCTGGCGATCCTCAGCGCGGCGGTGATCGTGCCGCTGTTCGACATGCGTTTCGACTTCACACCGCGCTACCTCGGCGGGCGCGCACTGTGGAGCGGAATCTCCCCGTATTCCGAAGAAATCACGCTCGACATTCAACATGCGATCATGGGCGAGAATTTGCCGCCGAACGCCGGGCGTCATCAGATGTTTTACCCGGCATATGTCGGCATTACGCTTGCGCCGCTGCTGCCGCTCCCATTTCCGACGGCGGCGGCGATCTGGTTGGGGCTGCAACTAACATGCGTGCTGGTCGCGCCGCTGCTGTGGGCGCTGCTGCTCGGCTGGAAAATCCGCCCGATCACGCTGGCGGTGCTGGTGATCGGCTTCGGGCTGATCTTTCGCTACCCGATCAACATGTATGTGGTGGGGCAGTTCATCGGGACGATTCTGCTCGGCATGACGGCAGCATATGCGCTGCTCCAAGCCAAGCGCGATGTGTGGGCAGGCGTGGTGCTGGCGATCACCGCTATGCCGCCGCAGGTCGGGATCGCGGCAGCGGGTATTTTGCTCGGCGGGTACGCGCTGCGCGGACGCTGGCGCGGCTTGATCGCCTTCGCCGCCGTGATCGGCGCGCTCATGCTGGTGACGTTCGTGCAGGTCGGTTGGTGGATACCCGATTTCCTGCGCCAACTACGCGAGTACACGATCTACGGCGACCAGACCTCGGCGCTGCTGATTCTCGGCAAAGACACGATCCGCGCGGGGATGATCGCGCTGGTCGGCGTGGTGACGCTGATGCTGCTCAACCAGTACCGGCGCGGGCGGATCGACTCACTCGATTTATTCGCGCTGGCGATCCTCGCGCCGCTGCTCGGACTCGTGCCGACGGGCAATTATTACCTCGTGCTGCTCATCCCGCTCATGGTGATCGCGCTCTGGCGTGTTCACGGCCTGTCTCTTATACACATCTGACGCTGCCGACGACGGA
>JACSRG010000661.1 GCA_014879865.1 Anaerolinea sp. | reverse complement strand
CGGGCGGCGCTGACCGGGACAGTTCATCTCGTCGCCACGCCGGAGCACGGGGAAGTCACGCCGGAACACGGCGCGCTGATCCTCGCGGAACGTCCCGTGCATCCCGATCTGCGACCGCACCCGCGCCTGCCGGACGATACACGCCTATGGGCGGCGCTGCAAAAGGTCAGCGGCGGCACATGGGCGGGGTGCATTTATGACGTAGACCGGATCATCGAAGTGCTGGAAGCCGGTTTGACCGCGCTCGAAGGCAAGAACGCGCCGGTCATCTCGGCAAACGAGTCGTCGTAGGCAGTGTCAAAACCTAACCCCATTGCACTGCGCTCCACCGCCCCGCTCCGATTAGAGAGGGGCAAAGAACCGCTAGATTCTTGGGGTTCAGGCGTAATCCTGTTTTTCGGGCATGGTCGGGTGATCGTCGGGCAGCGGGCTGCGCAGCGACCACCCGCCATCCACCACCAGATTTTGCCCGGTGATCTGGCGCGCTTCGCGTGACGCGAGGAACAGGATCGCGGCGACCACATCTTCGACATAGCCGACGCGCCCGCTGATCGTCACCTGCGCCCAGTTCTGCTCGTAGTGCGGGTCTTCGCGCACGACGCGCTCGGTGAGCGTCGCGCCGGGGCTGATGGCATTCACGGTGATGTTGTACTGCCCCAGTTCCAACGCCAGCGACTTCGCCATCATCTGAATCGCGGCTTTAGTCACGCTGTAGATGCTGAAGTTCGGGAATGCTTTCATCCCGACGATGGACGACATCAGGATGATGCGCCCCGGCGTCCCGGCAGCGATCATGCGCTTGGCGGCGGCTTGCGCCGCGAAGTACGTGCCGCGCAAATTGACGTTCGCCACGCGGTCGAAGATGTCGGGCGTCGCGTCGAGAAACGAGACGTAGCGCGTGATTCCCGCGTTGGCGACCAAGATGTCCAAGCCGCCCTGCTGATCCGCAAACGAATCGATCATGGTTTGGAGCGCCGGAACATCGGCGGCATCGCCGGGGAACGCGGTCACGCGCGGCGCGGGAAGTTCCGCGTTGATCTGGTCGGCGGCACGGCGCGCGAGAGCGTCGTCCACGTCGTTTAAACCGACCCGTGCGCCCTCGGTGGCGAATGCACGGCACACGCCAAAGCCGATCCCCTGCCCCGCCCCGGTGACCAATACCCGCTTGTCTGCAAAACGCGCCATGATGCTCCTCCGTCAGCCCTTGATGGGCAGCCCCGTCTCCCGTTCGATCATAAGCAGACGGTTGTATTTTGCCAACCGTTCTGACTGCGTGATCGACCCGACCTTGATGTAGTCGCCGCCCCACCCGACCGCCAAGTCCGCCAACCAGTTATCCTCGGTCTCGCCGCTGCGCGCGCTGACAACGACCTGCCACCCCGCCGCTTCAGCTAACGCGCGTGATGCCGCCGCTTCAGTCAGCGTGCCGATCTGGTTGACCTTGAGCAGCAGGGCGTTTGCCGCATTCCGGTCGATGGCGCGGCGAATGCGATCCGGGTTGGTACACAGCAGATCATCGCCGAGCGCCCGCGTTGTTGGCGGTAGTTGTTCACGCAGCGCCGACCAATGCGCCCAATCCTCCTCCGCCAGCCCATCTTCGATGCTCACGAGCGGATAGCGTTCCGACCAGCGCAGCAGGTGCGCGATCATGTCATCGCCGGGGAGCACTTGCCCGCCGATGCGATACACACCATCGGCGTAGAAGTGACTCGACGCGACATCAACCGCCAGCGCGACCTCTTGACCGGGGGTGAAGCCCGCCGCTTCAATCGCGCGGACGGCGTCTTGCAGCATGGTTTCGTCGTCGGGGAAGTTAGGCGCGAGTCCGCCCTCGTCGGCGGTTAGGGCGCGCATCCCGTATTTTGAGAGAATCAAATCTGCCGCCGCCTGATACACCGCGAACGCGTCGGCGAGTGACTGCTCAATCGTCGCCGCCAGCGGCACCATCAACACATCCTGCACGGCGACCTGCCCGCCCGCATGTTTACCGCCGCTGAACAAGTTGATCGTCAGGCGTGGCAGCGTGCGCGCTTTGCTTCCAGCGAGATAGTCGTAGAGCGGCTGCCCTGCCTCGACCGCACAGGCGCGGGCAAACGCCAGTGACACGCCGAGCAGCGCGTTCGCGCCCAAGTTGGCTTTGTTGGGGTGTCCATCCAGCGCGATCAGCGCATTATCGAGCGCGGCTTGTGCCGGGAGATCGACGCCCCGCAGCGCCTCGAAGATCGCGCCGCGTACGTTGGCGACCGCTTTACGGCAGCCCAAGCCCCGGTAGCGTGACGGGTCGCCATCGCGGAGTTCGTGCGCTTCCGCCCGTCCAGTCGATGCGCCGGACGGCACGGATGCCGCACCGACCGCGCCGCTGTTCAACGTACAGGTGACTTGGAGCGTGGGGCGTCCCCGGCTGTCGAGGATTTCGAGCGCGTCAAGATGCTGGATCACAGGCATGGGCGATGCTCCGATTGATTTCAAAGTGGCAGTGGCTTCGCTGCCGATTGTAGCCAACCTGAGTCCGGTTGTCATTGTGCCATCCACGAAAAATGATGGATAATCAGGGCTTGTTTGTTTGGACTTAGGAGAATGCACATGCCCAAATCCATTCGTTTCGTCGTTTTGGTACTGTTCAGCCTGCTCGTGCTTGCCATGCCAGCATTCGCGCAGGACATTGTCTACACCGATCTGCCCGACCTTGAAGGGCGCGAAGTGGTGATTGCGGTCGAAAACCTGTACCCGCCCTTCCAGTTTGAAGACCCGACGACCGGGACGCCGGTCGGTTACGAATACGACTTCATCAGCGAACTGGCAGCGCGGCTGAACTTCACGCCCGTCTTCCAGACGACCAGCTTCGACGTGCTGATCTCTGCCGTCGGCGAGGGGCAGTATGACGCCGGGATCACCGGCATCAGCATCCGTGATGAGCGCCGCTCGATTGTCGATTTCAGCGACCCGTACATCAACCTTGACCAGTACCTGCTCGTCCGCGCGGGCGAAGACCGTTTCGCCTCCCTCGACGAGTTCGCCGCCAACGCCGACCTGATCCTCGGCGTGCAGGCAGGCACGAGCGGTTTCTTCGTCACCGAAGGCGTCGTCCCCGATGACCGCCGCGTCGTCTACAACGAGTTCGGCGCGTTGATCGCCGCCCTGCAAGCCGGTGACATCGACGCCATCCCCGCCGATGCGTCCGCCGCCGCCGGGTTCATCAGCACGACCGGCGCGGGCGTCGAACTGATCGGCGACCCGATCTCCCGCGACGAGTTCGGCATCATCTTCCCGATTGGCAGCGACTTGGTCGAAGCCTTCAACGCCGGGATCGCCAGCCTCCAAGCGGACGGTTATCTGGAGTTCCTCTATAACAAGTGGTTCTTCGACTACGTGCCTGCCGCCCAGTAGCCAGCGTTAAGCGCTAGGCGCAGCGGTCAAGCAGTGGGTAAAATGGACGGCGGTGTATCAACTCATACACCGCCGTTTGCGTACCTAGACCAGAATTGTGACCAGCCCATGCAAATTACGACCGATGCGCGCACCGCGCCCCGTTTCTACAAACGCAACCTGTTGATCCGCCGTGTTTCCCGTGCGCCGTGGTGGCTGTTGGGCGCGGCGGTGCTGATCCTCGCCTTCGTCGTCGGCGCTGCGCAGGACGACGTATACCGCCGCGTGTGGGAACAGGTGCAGCAGGGGATCGGCACGACACTTGGCGTCACGGTGATCGCCTACAGCACGGCTATCGTCCTCGGCTTGATCATCGCGCTGCTGCGCCGGTCGCAGAACGCGCTCATCTATCAGGCGGTGACGTTCTATGTGGAAGTCGTGCGCGGCATCCCGACGCTGGTGCTGGTGTACTATGTCGTGCTTGCCGTCACGCCGGAAGCCGTCCGCTTGGGCAATGAACTCGGCGCGTGGATGCAGGAAAATGGGATACTGCCGTTCATCGCGCAGCCCATCGCCGAACTGCGCACCCGCGACGTGAGCAACGCCGCGCGCGCCATCGTCGGGCTGGCGATCTCGTACAGCGCCTTCTTGTCGGAGATATTCCGTGCGGGCATCGACAGCATCGAAGCGGGTCAGCGCGAGGCGGGGTTGAGCCTCGGCATGACCCGCTGGCAGATCATGCGCTCGATCATTTTGCCGCAAGCCTTCCGCAACGTGCTGCCGCCGCTGGCGAATGACTTCATCGCCATGCTCAAGGAAAGCTCCCTCGTCTCGATTGTCGGCGTGAACGACATCACGCGGCAGGGCGCGACCTTCGCCAGCGCCAACTTCTTATTCTTCCAGAGCTACAACGTCGTCGCGCTGACTTACCTTGTGCTGACGCTCACGCTGGCAATCGCGGTCAAGACGCTGGAGTCATATCTGGATCGCGGCAAGAAGCGCGGCGGATGATAAGTCCTACGCGCTGTCCAACCGCGCGATTGCGAACGGCAGCAGTTCGATGTGCAGCCCGTCTTCGCCGACGCTGACCTGTTCGCCGGCTGCCGAGCGGAAGCCGCGCGGGTCACGCATGGCGAACTCGGCGTTCATCTCGTCAAGCTGCTTGAGCCAGAACGCCCCGCTCAAGCCGTTGACCGTCAGGATG
>JACSRG010000657.1 GCA_014879865.1 Anaerolinea sp. | reverse complement strand
CCGCTCACCTGATCGCCTTCCAAGATGATCGGCGCGTCGTCGATGCTGCTCGACCATTCGCCTTGAGGCGCAGAAACAAACTCGATTTCGACCCGAACAATCGCATCGCCGTCGCGGTTGACGAAATGGAGCGGGCACACGCTGTCCGTAGAGTTGGAAATCACACGGCACGGCTCTAACCCGACGATGCGGGGCGCGTTATCCGTCAAAGCATCCGCTACATCAACCGACTCCGGCAGGACTGACACGGGCAGCAGTTCGACATCGGCAAGCACATACGGCTCGACGTGCAGCGCATCCTCCACGATCAGCGCGCGCATCCCATCGTCAACACGCGCCGTCATCGAACCAACAGTGATCTGTGTCTCGCCTGACAGCACTTCGACCGTTTGCTCGCCATCCGCATTCGACTGTACGAACACTGTACCGCTGACCATCATCGGGACACCGTTCACTTGCAGCGGCACCGGATCGGCAGCAGTGGACGCTTGAATGAGCACACCTAACGCGCCATCAGCCGCACAGACGTTCGTCCCGGTTCCGGGCTGCAAAGTAAACGCCTGCATGGACGCATAAACCGGCGTATAAACACTGGCGAGTGGCAGGGTGGCGATATCGCCCGTGAGCACTACATCGCGCGCGGCAATCCAGCCCGCCTGCCCGTCGTCGAGCACGGTACGCAGCCAATGATGGGTGCAGTTGGAAGCGTGCACCAGCACGCTGTCACCATTGCTGAGCCGCCCGACCTCGTCATAGCTAGGTCCCGGTCCGCTGAAAATGTTCGTTTCGGCACTCGCCACCGCTTCGAGCGCGTAGAGTTCACTCGCGGCGTCCTGCAGGTCAACCGCGCCGACCTGTACCAGACTGATGGTTTGCCCCGATTGGGTCTCGACTTGGATCACGACCGGATCGCAGTCTTGCCCCGCGAGAGCAGCCGGAAACGTGAAAAGGAGGAGGAGGATCAATGAGACGGCTTTCATGTTGCATCCTTTCGTCAAGTATTCAGATGACTTTGGCTGGCGTTGTGATCGCCCTGATGGGTGTGAAACACCATCAGGAGGAGTGCAGGTAATCGGGAAGTGTTGCGGAATACGTGCGGCTGCGCGGCTTCGAACAACAGGCTGTCGCCCTGACTCAGGGTGTAGATGCTCCCGCTGATCCGATAGTCGATCTCTCCCTCGACACAGTAGACGAATTCCTGTCCACAATGGGCAATCGGTTCGTGATCGATGCCCGCGCCCGGCGGCAGCGTGACGAGGAACGGCTCAAGCTGCTGGTGACGCAGTCCAGCCCCCAGACTTTCGATGTCCATGCCGCTGTGCTGCGATCTGACGCGCAGCTCGCGCTTCACAAAGACGGTCGTCTGCGGATCGTCATGGTGAAAGAACTCGGTGATCGGCACGTCAAGCGCCGTAGACAGCAAATGGAGCGATGCGACCGTCGGCGACGCTTCACCGCGTTCGATGCGGTTGATAGCATTGATCGACAACCCGCTGCGGTCGGCAAGCGCGCGCAGGGATAATCCACGCTGATCGCGCAGCAGACGCAGGCTTTGTCCCACGTCCGGGGGTTTGTGCTCAAGGTCTGCGGGAGGGCTCACCATAGCTCCATGAAGACTGATGATTTCCGGCGAATTAAGCTGCGGCGACAAGCGGTAGTTCCTTGTCGGGAACAGCGAACAGCATCCACAGGAGTACCAGCATGATCAGGGCGGAACTCAAGCACCAGAGGCAGGTCGCGCCGATGACAAACGGTTCGAGAAAGGTGAGATAGGTCGAAAAGCCCACGCCAAACACGGCGAGCGCGCGCAGCAGCCATAGGATTCGCTTATCTTCGTTCGTCCGGCTGAAAACCCACAGCAGCAGAATCACGAGGTAGCCGCCGATTCCGATCACGCCGATGGGAATCCCGAACAGTCGGGCGTAGTCGCTTTGCTGGACGACATTGCAGTTGCCCACCAACCCGCAGATCGCTTCGGTCTGCGTGAGTTCGATGGAGGCAAGGTACGCGGCAACCGCCAGCCCTGCCGCCGCCCCCAGTGGCACGCGCCACGCCGAGCGCAAAACTCCGTGCGGCGCAGCAATTTCGGTGACGAATAGTGCTGCAAACACGCCGAAAATGCTCACGGCGATGGCAAAGATCAGGAGGCTTTCATTCGCCCCGGCGATCAAGGATACCGCTGTGCCCATGCCCACCAGCGAGATGATGACGAGCGCCGCGCGTTGGAGTCTGCGAACGGTGTTCCAGCGCCCGAAGAGCGTCACAAACAGGCTGACCAGCAGCAGCACGAGGATGGCGAGCGCGAGGAGATTGGCGACCGGATCGGCAGCCAACCGTTCGGCGAGTGTGTCGTTTGTGTTTACCAGTGCTTCGGCGGCGTCTTCGTGGATGGGCGCTGTTTCTTCACCATCAATCGGCTGCTCTTGCGCCGCAATCGCCTCGTAGACCGCCTCGATACCCGGAATCGCGGGCAAACCAATGCCACCGGCTTGCAGCCCCGCGCGGATCGCGTCGGGTGCATGCGCCGGGATGTCGAACGAGCCGACGTAGGCTTCGGTTCCGATGATCAGCATGGGAACACCGCTCGACTCGATCTGGAGCGCCGCGCGCGCCGTCTGCATCAACGCGCTGCCCTGACTCGTGCTCGCATTGATGAACAAGACCTGCAATTGGTCTCCGAATTCGGATTGAATGGTGGGCCAATCGTTCTGGATCACCTGCTGGCAGTGGCGACAGGACGGGGAGTAGAAGAACACTCCATAGACAACGGCTTCCTGCCCGATCGTGACCTGCTGGGGAAGCAGTAAGAGGATCACGGTAATCAGTGTGATGACGCCCGTTCGGCAGCGCATTTGACACTCCGCTTGAATGCACGAGTTCTATCATCATTGTACACTTTTTATGGTTCTGCATAAACTAAAAGTGTGATACAGAAACCGTGACATTTGTCATTCGTACCAGTATATGTAACTTATGTACACTATAAGTGTAAATGGGGTATCTGTATCAAGAAAGTGACGCGAGCATGAACGGTTGTAGTTCTCGCTGGTTCTGGCTTGGCATCGTGCTTGTACTGGCGTTCGGCGTCTTACCGGCTGCTGCTCAGGACGATCCCATCATCGTTTTCACCCCCTACGAGGGCAACCCCGTGTTTGATCGCGCGGCAGGCGAGGCGTGGGGCGGCGAATGCGGTACGATTTTCGCTCCACAGGTCATCTTTGACGCTGGCGTGTATTACCTGTTCTATTCGGGGTCGTGTGAGCGTTCGGGAAGACCCGCCGCTATCGGCTTCGCCACTTCGACCGATGGCGTTGACTGGAGCACGCACGCGGACAACCCCGTCCTAGCGCCCGACGGCGAGGGGTATGACGCGATGTGCATCTCTATCGGCGTGCCGGTGGTCGAGGTGGGACAGTGGTATCTCTATTATGCTGCCAATTCCACCCCCTGCGCGGGTCCCGGTCAGCATATCGGGCGCGCTGTCGCCGCCAGCCCTGCCGGACCATGGGAACGCACGGCAGAACCGCTGGTCGAGGCGGGTGCTGCCGGTGACTGGGACGCAGGTTTCATCATGCCCCATGCCGTCATCCACACCGAGACCGGATACATCATGTACTATTCCGGCGGGCAAGAATTCCTCACCCCGCTGCCACGTCTCTTTGGCATAGCGACCTCGACCGACGGCGAACACTGGACGAAATACGACGATCCCGCCACGACCGAACCGCCCTTCGACCACAGCGACCCGATCATGGAGCTGCAAGCCGACGGCACAGCCATCCCCCTTGAGGTGTGGTCTGCCGACATCGCCCATACGGACGACGGTTGGGAAATGATTTTCAGCGTCACATCGTCCGAGTCCACTTCGCCCACCTCCCCCACGCTGCTAGGCTATGGGACAAGCGTGGACGGACTTCACTGGCAGTTGTACCGTGAACCGGCAGTCATGACGCGCGGGCAGGTCAATCAGGCATGGGCAAGTTCCTGCATCTGCTACCCGACCTTTGTGCGGCACGACGATCTATATCAGGTCTACTTCACCGGCTGCACAGCGGAACTCAACGACTGCCGGATCGGCTTGGCGCAGGGAACAATCACGCAACCAGCGCCATAACCGTTTGCGGGTGCGCCGCGTCAGGTCTGCGGTTCATCGGGATGCTTGAGCTTCTCCAGCAGTGCCGCTTCGGGTTTCTCTTTGTAGAACTCGTCGAGCGGGTAGCACCCGGAGATCAAACCGCTGCGCGGGGCGGTCGTGCAGTCGCTAAACGTGCGGCAAATCCGCTTGCGTTCCAGCGTCCGCCCCGCGACGATGTCGGCGGGCATGTTCGGATAGGTCAGGATCATCCGCCCCAACCCGACCACGTCCGCCATGCCCGTCCGCACAACGTGCTGTGCGACGTTGCCGACCCATTCCTGCAAATACGAGTAGCCCGATCCCACGATGATCAGGTCAGGATGCTGGCGCTTCAACTGCGCGGTCGCGGCGATCTGCCGTGCCACGCCGACGAGCGGGTCTTCGGGCGGCTGGTAGCCATCCGATGGCGGGAACAGCGCCGGGCGCTGAATGTGCGG
>JACSRG010000656.1 GCA_014879865.1 Anaerolinea sp. | reverse complement strand
CCGCTTAGCCACAGCCCGCGCCGTGAGCCATCCGCTGCGCGCTTGACCGCCCACAGCAGGCATGGCAGCCATGCCAGCGCGTACACGATGTCGATATGCCCTGCCCCGGTATGCGCGATCATGCGCGGCGACAGCATGTAGGCGATCACGCTTACGCCTGCCGCCCACGCACCCAGTCCCAACGCCCGCGCCAACAGCCACATGCCCACGCCCGCAATCGCTAAGTGCAAGAGGATCATCAGGTTGATGTGGAGCGCGGGTGGCAGGATCAGCGCCAAATATTGAAGCGGGTAAGCGGTCTTGTTGAGCGGATTCGCGTAGAACGGCTGTCCGCCGAGGATGGTCTCGCGCCAGAACGGGAACTCGTGCTCGCGCATGATCGAACGCTGCA
Organism: Anaerolinea sp.; assembly: GCA_014879865.1. Lineage (GTDB taxonomy): Bacteria > Chloroflexota > Anaerolineae > Aggregatilineales > Phototrophicaceae > Flexifilum. The sequence goes on along the minus strand of JACSRG010000656.1, from coordinate 4,191 downwards.
AAAAGAGCGCCGAGCCCCAGTGCGAGGTCGCGGTGTCGGAGAAACGCGCGCCGGGGATGTACGGCAAGCCGTCAAACTTGATGCCCGTGACGATCAAGCAGACCGTCACGAGGGCAATCAGCAGGGGCGCGGTCGCGCGCGGCGTATGTCGCTCAACGTGCATAGATCGTTACGCCGCCAACGTGGGCGACGGCGGTCAGCTCGGCGAGGCACGGAGCAGCGCCGAGTTTAGCTTCCTCCACACCGTACAGCACGTAGCGCACATCATACTCGTCGAGGATGACGCGGCAATTTGCAGCGCCGCTGTACCACTCGTTCACCTGACGCAGCTTGACGGCAGCGTCGAGCGTCTCGTACGGGTGTCCATAGACGACGCGCGCCTCTGCCCAACCGGGAATCCATGCGCTGACGACCGGCGAAGCAAGAATGACATCATTCTGCGTAGTACGTGCTTCTAACCATTGGTAGGCGGCGACGTAATCCCGCTCCAAAAAGATACCGACCGCATTGCCGGGGTTCCCGCCCATGACCGGCAAAATCGGCAGAAACAGGATGAAAATCTGGCTGATGGCAATGATCGGGATGCACAGTGCAAACACGTAGGGGCGGATGCGGCGGCTGATGCGCGTGATCCACACATCCTCGACCGCACGCGCGGCAAAATAGCCTATCGGGATCATCAAACCGACGCCAAAGCGCCGTCCCGCATCCGTCGGGAGGTACATGACGATGATGATCGCGATCAGCCACAGGATCATGATGCGGTCGCCGTCGCGCTCGAAGCGCATTACGCCGCGAATGATCCCCGGCAGCGCGATGATCAGCGGCAGCCCCAAGCCGATCAGCAGCACAGGGATCGACGGCGCGGGGTTGATGTTCTGCCGGTTCCATTCCGCCATGCCGGGGTTGTAGGTCACGACGATCAGGTAGTAAGCCGCGACCGGCAGCGCGGGGAACACCAGCGCCAGCACCCAGCGCAGCGTGCGCGCCGATAACCGGCGCTTATCACGCCATTCGAACAGCATGAACAAGCCAAGCGCCACGCCAACCGGGATGAGGGCGTGCGGATAGAGCAGCGCCAACGCAAGGCTGAGTGCCGCGACAATAATCACGCCTTGATCGATAGATGGGTCTTGATCTGCGCCGGGACGGAACGCCATGACGAAATAGCCCGCCAGCAGCGCGAGGCAGGCAATGGTCAGCGGGAAATGCACGTTGACATAAGTGCTGTACAGCGGAAACATCTCGGCGACGCTGATGTCGGGGAAGCTCACGTCTCCCGTCAGCGGCAGAAACAGCCAACCGAAGCCCGCGCCAACCGCCGTAATGATGAACAAAATGCGCCGCGTACGCACTTTCGTCCACACCGCCGCCGCGAACTGGTACAGCGCAATGTACATGAACAGCGAGGCGAACACGCGCACCACGTGAAACATGACAATCGGCGGCACGCTGGTCAAGCGGGAGAGCTGCCCCATTAACGGGTAGATCACCTGAATTAATGCACCTGCGTAGTGTTCCGGCGTGTGCTGAAACCAGATCAACCAGTTACCGTGCGTTCCTTGCACGATCTTTGACAGGTAGGTTGCGCCGTCCAGATAATTATGCAGCGCCCCCATGAACTGCCATTCGGAAGTTCCCATCAGCGCCATCCAGAGGAAGGGGGCGAACGTCAGCAAAATGAGTGCGCTGCCAACGACGATGACCCACCGCCACTCTGAGGCGATGATATGAACCGTCTGTCGAGATTGCATCGAACTAATCCTAACCGATGTGGGTGGTGACCATGTAATCTGAGGCACGCTGTTACCCCACGAAACTATAACCCATTTTGCGGTATGTGCTGCATGATTCCATTGTAGACTGGACTATTGTGTAATTGTCTCAACGAATCTACCGCAACTTGATGAAACTCAATACGACTCCGCATTGAAATTCGTTACAATCGTAAAGAGCAGCGGTCACAAGGGAGCAGCGCGATGGAGTTCAACGGGCAAAGTTTCGGGATTGGGCTGTTAGCCGGTTGGTTGAGCGCCTATGTCATCTACCGGTCGCGTCACCAACTGCAAGCTCTGCGGGAGGCAGCAAACCAGCAGGCGAAAACCGTGCAGCGGTCGGCGACACGCAGCGCCGACAGCCGCTATGTGACCGATTTGATCGAACGGTGCGAGACAGCGCACATTGCGGGCGAATTCGTCAAGCTCTCCGACGTGCTGGTCGAACCGCGCTTCCTGCCTGCGCCGGAATTCGCCGCGCCGCCGGACGAAGCCGAGTACAACATCTACCGCGTGCTGCCGACCGTGCACGACCATCCCTATCTACACGCGCCGTATCAAGTGCAGACGCTCACGATTGACGATCTCGCCAACGGCGATCACGCGCTCGCCCTGCTCGGCATTCCCGGCAGCGGACGCACCACCGCGCTGCAAGCAATTGCCTTGCACAGCTTGGGCAGAGTCAAATTCAACCCGCCGCCCGACAAAGTTCAGCAGCGCTTGGACGACGCCGAAGCGCAGCTTGCCGAAAAGGAACGCGCCGTGCGCGTCAAAGAGCGCGTCTTGATCGAGCAGCGCGCGAAGGAACGCCTCGCCAACGAGCAGGGCATGGAATATCACGCCGCCGACGAAGAAGTCAAGAATCAGCTTCCCCTGTTCCGCCGCTTGATGCCGCTCTACCTGCACCTCTCCGATCTGCATCTGCAAAGTTCGGAACACGGTCAGGAAGCCGACCCGGCGGAATTAATCGTCCGCGCCGTACAGCACACCGTCCGCCGCGTAACCGCCAGCACCATCCCGCGTCATCTCTACAGCCGCTTGAACAAAGGGCAAGTCCTCCTGCTGATCGACGGCTACGACGAACTACCCGACTCCGAGCAGCCCGCGGCGCTCTCGTGGATCGCGGGCATGATGAAAGAGTATAAAAACAACTTCTTCATCATCGCCGGTCCTGCCGAAGGCTACAACCCGCTGACCAAGCTCGGCTTGACGCCGATCTTCATGCGTCCGTGGAACGATCTTGATGCCGAACGCGCGGCGACCCGCTGGGCGGATTCGTGGGTGCAAACGGCGCGCAGGATGGGTCAACGGCGTGCAAGCAAGCCATCCGAGGAGATACAGAAGCGCGCGCTTATCAGCATCCGCGCCCTTTCGACGCTGGAAGCCGCGCTCAAAATCTGGGCGGTCTACGCCGAAGATACCGAAGCGCTCGGCGTCGAAGGTTGGCTGCGGGCTTACCTGAAGCGCCACAAGGTCACTGCCGAACTCATCCCGCAGATCGCCCCGCTGGCGGCGCTGCAATTCGACGAGGGGTATATCACGACGGCGCGTCTGCAAGCCTTATCGCTCGGCACGGCGGAAATCGGGGACGCCACAGCGGTCGAAGCACCGCCCGCCGAAGGCACAACGGGCAAAGATGAAAAAGAAAAAGAAGATGAGGAGAAGAGCGTTCAGGGACGACTGCTTGGCACGCTCAAGCGCAACGGCGTACTGCATCACTGGAAGGGCAACCGCTACACCTTCCGCCACCCGCTGATCGCCGCCTACCTTGCCAGCTTGATGCTCCGCCTCGAAGACGTGCCCGCCAAGCTGAGCAACCCAGCGTGGCAGCCTGCGATTGCCTACAGCGCTATGCGCCTCAAATTGGATCGCATCGTCGCGGAACGCGTGAAAGCCGCGCCCGATTTACTCAACGACAATCTGATCGACATGGGACGCTGGCTGGCATTCGCCCCGGTCGATGCGCAGTGGCGCGGCGCGCTGATCAAGCAGCTTGGCACGATGCTCACACAGCCCAACCAGTATCCGCTGATCCGTGAACGTGCCGCCGCCGCGCTGATCGACGCGCGCGACAAGAACACGCTCGTCGCCTTCCGCCTCGCCGTCCGCAGCGCTGATCCACTCGTGCGACGGCTTGGCTGCTTGGGGTTGGGCGCGCTGGCAGAAGCGGAAGGTCAAAAAGACCTGCTGCCCCTGCTCAATGATCAAGATACCGATGTGCAGCTCACGGCGGGCATGGCGCTCGGCGCATTGGGCAGTGACGAAGCGCTCGAAGCGATGGTCAACGCCTTCTTCACCGGGTCAGAACCGCTGCGCCGTGCGATGGCGGAAGCCTTCGCCGCCCTGCCCCATGACGGCTACGAAATGCTCTACGAAGGCGTCAACGCGCCGGATATGTTGATGCGCCGCGCGGCGA
>JACSRG010000655.1 GCA_014879865.1 Anaerolinea sp. | reverse complement strand
TGAAATCGATTTCAAAGTTAGTGGATGGATTGAGGTAAGCGTATGGCGAACGCATCACTGTCGAAGAGAACCCGAGCGCCTTCGGGCAGGTGGTTTGCTGACGTGAATCGGGAACATGGGCGGCGCGCGCTGCGTAAAATTCTGACCAACTGGCAGCTCTACTTATTCCTGCTGCCGACGATCCTTTATTTCCTTGTGTTCAAATATGGTCCGATGTACGGCATCCAGATCGCCTTCAAAGACTTTGTGCCCACTGAAGGCATCTGGGGGAGTCCGTGGGTCGGTTTCGAACATTTCCAGCGTTTCTTCAACTCGTTCCAGTTTGGAACGCTGCTGCGCAACACGCTGGTTCTGAGCATCTATGCGCTCGTCATCTCGTTCCCGCTGCCGATCTTCCTCTCGCTGCTGATGAACCAGTTTCCGGTGGTGCGCTACCGCCGCCTCGTGCAGACGGTGATCTACGCGCCGACCTTCATTTCGACGGTGGTGCTCGTGGGCATGATCAACGTGTTCCTTTCCCCGCGCAGCGGCTTGATCAATCATCTGATCGTGCTGCTCGGCGGGCAACCGGTTCAGTTTATGGCGAGCCCCGACTGGTTTCCGTCGATCTACGTGTGGTCAGGGGTGTGGCAGGGGACAGGCTTTGCCACCATCGTCTACATGGCGGCGCTGGCATCGGTTGACCCCGCGCTGCATGAAGCTGCGATCATGGATGGGGCGAGTAAGTGGGGACGTATACGTTACGTCGATCTGCCCGCCATCATGCCAACCATCATCATCCTGCTGATTCTAGCGGTGGGCAACATCATGAATGTCGGCTTCGAGAAAGCGCTCTTGATGCAGACGCCGCTGAACAAACCGACCTCGGAGATCATTCAGACGTATGTGTACAGCCTCGGTTTGCAGCGCGCTCAGTACAGTTTTTCGGCTGCCGTCGGCGTGTTCAACTCGGTCGTGAACTTGATCTTGCTGTTCATGGTCAACCGGTTTGCCAAACGTGTCTCTGATACGAGCCTGTGGTGAGGTGACGCCATGCGCATCTTTCAACCTGTGATCCGCATCCTCACAACGGATCGAACCTTCAATGTATTCACGTTCATCGTGCTCACGCTGACCCTGCTGCTCGTCTTCTATCCGCTGTATTTTCTGGTGATCGCCTCGGTGAGTAATCCTGACGCGGTGTATTCGGGTTCGGTGTGGCTGCTGCCACAGGGGTTGACGTTTGAGGGGTTTAGCCGCATCTTCGCGGATGACTCGATCTTGATCGGCTATCGCAACAGCGCGATTTATACGCTGGTCGGCACGTTCATCAGTGTTGCGCTGACGCTCACGGCAGGCTATGCGCTCTCACGTAAGGACTTGGTTGGTCGTAACCTGATCATGCTGTTCTTCGTGATCACCATGTTCATCGACGGGGGCTTGATTCCGCGCTACCTGCTCATTCGCGATCTGGGTTGGTTCAACACGATCTGGGCGATGGTTATTCCGAATGCCGTCGGGGTGTGGAATCTCATCATCACACGCACCTTCTTCCAGATCACGATCCCCGACGAACTGCGCGAGGCGGCTTCGATTGACGGCGCATCCAACATTCAATTCTTCATCCGTGTGGTGCTGCCGCTGTCGGGTCCCATCATCGCGGTGATGGTCTTGATCCATGCGGTCGGCAATTGGAACTCCTTCTTTGACGCCCTGATCTTCATCACGCGCGAGGATATGTATCCGCTTCAACTGGTGCTTCGGAACATTCTCACGCAAAGCGATGTCACCGCGAACGCCGCGATGCTCACGGGGGTGACCTCGTACGCCGATCAGCAGCGCGTCACCGAGTTGATCAAGTACGGCATGATCATCGTCGCCTCTGCGCCTATGATCGTCCTGTATCCCTTCCTCCAGCGCTATTTCGTCAAAGGTATGATGATCGGCGCAATCAAAGGCTAGTCACGAGTGAAAGGCTGTTCTATCGAGTGTTTTTGTTCGCCGGGTACGTCGCTTTTTGTGTCATCGATTGGTATCGATTTCAATAAAGGAAAAGGATAATGAAACTCAGATTGATCGTTTTGCTTCTCGTCGTATTCGTTGCCTTGCCCGTGCTGGCACAAGATGTCGCCCCATGGGTGATTTCGCCGGAACCGCTGACCGCCGAACCCGTCACGCTGAATATTGTCGCGCAGAAGGCGGGTCCCCTCACGCCCGATTTTGACCAGATGGTGTTGTTCGATTGGGCGGAAGATCAGACCAATGTCCATGTCGAATGGACGAATATCGCCAACGCCGACTATCAGGAACGCAAGAACCTGATTCTGGCAAGCGGCGATCTGCCGGATGCCTTCTGGAATACCGGTTTCTCCGATGCGGACATTGTCACGTATGGTGGCAACGGCACGCTGATCCCGCTCGAAGACCTGATCCCCCTGTACGCGCCGAATGTGCAGGCGGCGTTTGAGCGCTACCCGGCGCTGCGCGGCGCAGTGACCGCACCGGATGGTCACATTTACGCGCTGCCGAGCTTCGTCCAGATGGGCGAGGGGTCGGGGATCGGCGCGGTGCGCTTCTTCCATGCCATCAATCAGCAGTGGCTCGATAATCTTGGTCTGACGATGCCGACGACGATGGACGAGCTGCACGACGTGCTGGTTGCATTCAAGACGCAAGACCCGAATGGCAACGGCGTCGCCGATGAAATCCCGTTCAGCTTCATGTTTGATTGGTGGTGCGCGGACATCGGCGATCTGTTCGGTGCGTTCGGCATGCCCGACACGATTGCCGACTACGAACACCTGATCGTGCGCGATGGGCAGGCGATCTACACCGCCGTGCAGCCGGAATACCGCGAAGCCATCGCCTATTTCCATCAGTGGGTGGAAGAAGGCTTGATCGATCCAGAATCGTTCACGCAGGACGTGCAGACGTATCTGGCGAAGGGCAAGGCGGGCGATGAGTCGCAGCTTGGCTCGTATATCTGGTGGGAGATTGAAGAAGTGGTGGGGACGGATCGCGCCGGTGAATACGCGCTCGTGCCGCCGCTGCTCGGTCCGACGGGCGAACAGGGCGTCGGTCATGCCAACGGCTCCGGCTTCGGTCGCGCGGCATTCGCCATCACGTCTGTCAATCAGCATCCCGAATTGACGCTGCAATGGGTCGATCTGTTCTATGATCCCTACGTCTCGGCGCAGGTGATCTGGGGTCCGGTTGGCACGATTTACGAACAAGATGAAAACGGAATGCTCGTCAACCTGCCGCTGCCCGAAGGCGTCTCGATGGGCGAGTTCCGCCAGACGGTCGCGCCTGAAGGCTTGGGCATCATTTTCAATGAGGATTTCGGTCGCGTCGTCGATATGGAACCGCGCGCCAAGCAGCGCATCGAGGACTTGAGCAGCATCTATCTGCCGTTCGCCGAAGACGAATGGTATCCCACCGTCTTCTTTACGCCGGAAGAACTGGAGCAGCTTCAACTGATCGAGTTCGACATCAACGAATTCACGAACCTCAAGCGCGCTCAGTGGCTCGCCGGGGGCGGCATCGAAGCCGAGTGGGATGCGTATGTGGCGCAGCTCGACGCGATGGGCTTGCAGGAGTTGATGGCAATTTACCAAGCCGCTCTGGATCGCTTCAACGCGGCAAACTAACCGTATAGGTTCTATCGGGGGTTTCAAGCGAGACTCCCGATAGAACCGACTTAACAGTGACTACCGGAACCAATAAAGGAGTCCATACATGGGCAGCAGCACGCTTGGCGCGTGGTGGACGTTTGACGAAGGTCAGGGCAGCACGACGATAGAGCAGGTGAGCGGCACTGCCGACCCCATCGCCTATGTCTTCAACAACGCGCGTTACAAACCGCCCGCTGATCCTATGTGGCGCGGGGGCATTCGCGGACACGCGCTGCTGTTCGATGGCTACTCGACTTGGGTGACGCATCCGCTCGATGCGTTTGTCACCCCGACACGCGCCCTGACGATTGCCGCGTGGATTGCACCGCGCACGTTTGAAGCGGGGATCGGCGGGCAGTTGAGCGCCATCGTCAACCAGCATGATCGTTTGATGCAGCAGGGTTTTATCCTCGGCACGTTCACACACGGCGCATGGTCGCTGCAAATCGGCACGGGGAACGCGTGGCTCGAAGTGTGGTCGCACGAGCAGCGCCTACCGCGTCATGCGTGGGCGCAGATCGCCGCCACCTTCGACTCCGACGATGGCTGCCTGTGCCTGTATCTGAACGGGGAATTGGTCGCAGCGCAGTCCTACGAATCGGGTAGGTCTTTGCAGCCTGCCGCTAAAGATGTGCTGATCGGCAAGCACAACACGCCGGTGCAGGTCGATGTGTTTGAAGCCAACTGCTTCGACGGGCTGATCGACGAATTGAAAATCGACTCAGTGGCGTGGACGGCTGAACAGGTGAAGGCGGTCTATCGCGCTGATCGCGCAGCGCATGGGGGGATCATCCCGGCAGCGGACACGCGTCCGCGCCGCAGTCGCTATGCAGGTGACCTCCATCGCCCACAGTACCACTTCATCCCGCCGCAGCACTGGATGAACGAACCGCACGCGCTGCTCCACTTCAAAGGCAAGTACCACATCACGTACCAGCACAACGC
>JACSRG010000654.1 GCA_014879865.1 Anaerolinea sp. | reverse complement strand
GTCGCGCTCACGGCGCTGGTCTTCCGGTCATCGCAAGCGTGGGTTTTTTATCAAGGCGCGAGAGAAGGAGCTTAACTGATGGCAGTCGCGGTGAAAGAACGGCACGACCCGCTAATCGACGCGCCCCCGCCCTCTCAGCGCGCGTTTAACATCCGGCGGGTGTTCGTCTACGGGCTGCTGTGCTTGGGCGCGGTGCTCGTCCTCATCCCGTTCCTGTGGATGATCTCGACCTCGCTCAAGACGCAGGATCAACTATTTGCGCGCGGGATCAACTTCATCCCCGACCCGGCAGTGCCCGGCAACTACCTTGAAGTCTGGAATCGCCTGCTGTCGATCAACCCGAACATGACCTTCTGGCGGATCATGGGCAACACCCTCTTCATTACGATCCTCGCCATGTTCGGCGAAATCTTCAGCGCGTCGCTGGTCGCCTACGGGTTCTCGCGCTTTCGCTGGCGGGGGCGCGATACGCTGTTCGCCATCATGCTGGCGACGATCATGATCCCCGGCATCGTCACGCGTGTCCCCGGCTTCTTGATCTGGCGGCAGTTGGGCTTGCTCGACACCTACGACCCGCTGACGCTGCAATCGCTCATGGCGTGGGGTCCGCTCTACGTCTTCCTGCTGCGTCAGTTCTTCATGACCATCCCCCGCGAGATCGAAGAGGCAGCGATCATGGATGGGGCGAGCGTCGTACAGGTCTACGTGTATATCATGCTGCCGCTCATCCGACCGATCCTGCTGGCAATCGCCGTGCTCGCTTTTTCCGCCAACTGGAATAACTTTCAGGGTCCGCTGCTCTACTTGAGCACGCCGGACAAATTCCCGCTGGCGCTGGCGATGCGCTTCTTCGACCAATCGTTGAGCAAGGAAGCACCGCAGTGGCAGTACATGATGTCGATGGCGACGATGATGGCGCTCCCGATCCTGCTGCTCTATTTCCTCGCACAAAAACAGTTCATCGAGGGCATCACTATCGGCGGGGTGAAAGGCTGATGCGAATGCTGTTGATTCTGCTCTGTTTGCTGTGTCTGGGCGGCGGGGTGCTGGCGCAAACTGAGTCGGTCGCGCCGCCCGTGAACCTCGATCATCTGCTGTACCTGACCGAACCCGTCGCCATCGACGGACGCGACATGGCGATTGTCCACATCTATTCGGAATTTCCCGATTACGCGTGGGTCGATGACGCCGACGAGGGCATCAGCGCGGTCGATGATGTGGCGCGGGCGGCGGTCGTCTACCTGTGGGAATACGAGCGCACGGGCGATGCTGCCCTGCTCGACCCGGCGCGGCGCTGCTTGGAATTCGTGCGCTACATGCAGGCGGACGACGGCGAGTTCTACAACTTCGTCTTCACCCGCGAAGGCGAAATCAACGAGCTTGGCAGCACGAGTTACAAGAGTCTCGGTTGGTGGGCGATGCGCGCACTCTGGGCGCTCGGCGAAGGCGTGCGCGTCTTCGATGCGGTCGATCCCGCTTACGCCGATCAACTGGCGGAAGCCTACACGCGCACCGAGTCGGCAGTTGCCGCGACGATGAGCAACTACGGGCAGTATACAACGCTGCACGGCTTCGACATCCCCGCGTGGATTCCCGCCAGCGAACCGGACATCGCCGCGATTGGCTTGCTCGGCATGAGCGCGTATTACACCAGCCGCCCCAACGACGCTACCGCCGACGCGATTACCAAAATCGCGGACGCCATCGCCGAATATCGACTCGGCACGGACAGCGAATACCCGTTCGGAATGCACCCGACCAATGCCAACGCCCCCGGCTTCTGGCATAACTGGGGCGCGCATATGCCGCACGCGCTCGTCATGGCGGGCATGGCGCTGGATCGGCAGGATTGGATCGACTCGGCGGCGGCGACGGCGGATAGTTTCCTGCTGCGTCACCTCGCCTTCGAACCGTTCCGGCACATTGGCGTCGTCCCGTACCGGCTGGAACAGATCGCCTACGGGACGAATATGCTCGTGCAGGCGTATGCCGCGCTCTATCAAGCGACGGGCGCAGACCGTTATGCGCAGCTTGCCGCGCTGGCGGGGAGCTGGTACTTCGGGGACAACATGGCGGATACCCAGATGTACGATCCCGCCACCGGGCGCACCTTCGACGGCATCAACGGACCGGTGTCGTGGCGCGTCAACCGCAATTCTGGCGCAGAATCGACCATCGAAGGCTTGATGAGCATGAGCGTGCTGGCGCGTCTGCCCGAAAGCGTTCACCCGTACCTCTACGCGCAAACCGTCGAGGAGACGCTGCCGATCATCTTGCAGGCGGAAGACGGCGAACGGGTGATCGGTACGCCAGTGTACTATTCCGGCAATTGGACGGGCGAAGGCTACATCAGCGGCGGGCGCTACATCGGGCTAGGCGAAGGTCAGCGGATGCGCGTACAGTTCAGCTTGCGCGACGATCAAGCGGACGAGTATCTGCTCTACGTCGCGCACGTGCGCCAATCCGCCAGCAGCAGCGCCTTCTTGATTCCTCGCGTCGAAACGCCGCCCGTGATCGACGCGCAAGCCGGCGATTGGGCGGCGGATGTCCCCGTGCTGGAGTCGAATACGGCTCGCCAGCTTTTGCGCGGCGGCGGTTTGTGGCAAGGCGCAGACGTGGACAGTCACGCCGTCCGCTTGGCATGGGATGACGACAACCTGTATCTGCTGGCAGACGTGCGCGATCCCGAACACGTCCAACCGTTCACCGTGAGCGGCGTGTGGCAGGGCGACACGCTCTGGCTGTACTTCACCAGCGGCGACATGCGGGCGCTCGACGCCAAGCTGACCCTCGCGCATACGCCCGAAGGCGATCAAATCTGGGATTGGCAGGGCACACGCTTTGCGCGCGGCGCGACGCTGGCATGGGTCGCGGCGGATGACGGCGCGGGTTATACCTATGAAGCGGCGATCCCATGGGCGGCGCTCGACATCGACGCGCCACAGGCGGGCATGAGACTCGGCTTCGAGGCGGGACGCGGGATCGGCGGCAGTTCATTCATGGACTTGACCGGGCGTGACCCCGATGTGGCGGCGAACCTGCTTCAATTGACGCTCACCGCGCCGGGGATGGATGCGGAACTCGGCGGCGCGCCGAACGTCGCGCTGGACGTGCGCATCGATCAGAACGACACTTTCACCCTGCCCGAATCGACCTCGCCGGACGCCGATTACTTCTGGCTGGATTTGGTCACGCCGCAGCCGGTGCGCCTCGAAGCAGGCGACCACACGATCCGCTACGAGTACGCGGGCGATGAAGACACGGGCAACCCCGGTCTGAGCAAGATCGACGCCTTCTACTTGCAGCCCGTCGTCGGTCGGCGCGTGTACGCGCTCCCCGACGGGCGGCAGTTGACCCTGAGCTACAACACCCTCACGGGCGGCTCAACGCTCGAAGAGACTACCCCTTAGGAGAAACCATGCAGCTTAAACTGGTGCGCCATCCGCGCAGTCCGATGCTCTACCCCAACCCGCTCCACCGGTGGGAGGCGCTCAACGTCTTCAACGCGGCGGTGATCCAGCACAACGGCTTGTTCCACATGCACTACCGCGCGCAGGGCGTCGATTTTGTCTCGTCGATTGGCTATGCGGTCAGCGCGGACGGCTTAAGCTGGAATCGCATGGAGCATCCGGTTTTTGCGCCGCACAACGGGCGCGAAGATTACCGGGGACTCGAAGACCCCCGCGTGACTGCGCTCGATGGACGCTTCTATATGTGCTACACGGCGTATGGCGAAAACGGCAACTACCCGATGATCGCCGTCTCCGACAACCTGATCACGTGGGAGGATGTCGCGCCGCTGGAAACAACCGAGAACAAGGATCACGTGTTGTTCCCGGAGAAGATCGGCGGGCGCTATGCGATTCTGCACCGCCGCCGTCCGCACATCTGGATCGCGTTCAGCGACGATCTCGTGACGTGGACGGATCACACCATCATCATGTCGCCGCGTGCGGTCGGCGCAAGCGTCGATGACTGGGACAGCAAGAGCATCGGCGCGAACGGCGTGCCAATCAAGACGGAACACGGCTGGATTCTGTTCTATCACGGCTACAGCACGGCGCACATCTACCGTTCGAGCGCTGCCCTGCTCGACTTGAACGATCCGTCGAAGGTGCTGCATCGCCCCACGACTCACATGATCGAACCAACGGAAACATGGGAGATTCGCGGCGATGTTCCCAACGTGATCTTTAGCTGCGCCAATATCGTCGTCGGCAACGAACTGCGCTTCTATTACGCGGGTGCGGATCGCATGGTCGGCTTGGCGACCGCGCCGTTCGCGGATGTGGTCGCGTTTGCGCGGAGCGGCGAGTAATGAACGTTGAGCCGGTCGGGATCGGGTTGGTCGGCGCAGGCGCATACGGCGAGTTCTGCCTCGCGGCGTTCGCGGAAATGCCGGAGGTGCGCATCGCCGCCGTGTGCGATACGGACGCCGCCCGCGCCGGGCACTTCGCATCGCGCTACAATGTGCCCGCCTACACCGATCTCGCCGCGCTGATCGCTGACCCGACCGTCGAGATCGTCGCGCTGAACACGCCGCCGTTTTTGCACGCCGAGCAGGGAGTCGCCGCGCTCGACGCCGGAAAGCATCTGTTCTGCGA
>JACSRG010000458.1 GCA_014879865.1 Anaerolinea sp. | reverse complement strand
CGCCTGTACGAAGCGACCGGGCAGAACCTCAGCCGCCGTTTGCAGGAACTTGACGCAATTTCCCGCGTCAGCAACGAATTGGCGCTCACGCTCGATCTGGATCGCGTGCTCGATGTCATTCGCCTCGAAGCGGTGCGCGCCACCGACGCGCAGGGCAACACCGTCGCGTTGTTCGCGCCGCCGGAAGACTGGAAAGCACCCGACCAGCCCAAGCTGGATCGGCGCTTGGGCGAACGCATTACGCCGCTCGGCTTGGCAGATATTGAACTCGAAGCGGTCAAGCGCGGCACAGATGCGGTGATCGTCGAGGATTACGGCAAGTCGCCGCAGCGCCCCATGCCCGATGCAGCACGTTCGGCGCTGGCAGCCGCATTTACCTATGAAGAACGCGTGGTCGGCGTGATCCACCTGTATCACCCTGACCCCGGTCATTTCGACAACCGCGCCGCCACCTTCTTGATGACGCTGGCGGCGAAAGCCTCGCTCAGTTTCGGCAACAACCTGCGCTACCTCGAAAACAAGGAACGCAGCGACCGTTTGCGCCGCCGTGTCGAGCAGTTGAACCAGATTTTCGAATTGGGGCAGATGCTCCAGACGACCGTCGATCCGGTGACGATGCTCGAAGCCATCGCCTACAGCGTGCAGCAGTCGGGCGGCTATGACGTGGTCATCATGACCATGCTTGAGGAAGAAACCGGCGAAATTCGCCGCGCGGCGCAAGCCGGTCTGCCGCTGGACGCCTTCGAGAACAGCATGGCGCACACGCTCAGCCGCGCGCAGTTGGACAAGCTGTTCGAGCAAACCGACTATCGCACGAGCGAATCGTACTTCCTGCCGTTCGAGAAGGTCACGCAGTGGTATTTCGACGGCTTGGAGACCTTCAGCCCGAATTTCGCCATGATCCGCACGCTGCACCCGCGCGGCAAGCAGGACTGGCACGACGGCGACATGCTGCTCATCCCGATGATGGGCGCGGGCGGCGATCTGCTCGGCGTGATGAGCCTTGACCGTCCGTTCGACGGCAAGCGCCCGGATCGCGGCGTGATCGAAATCCTCGAAATCTTCGCGCATCAAGCCGCGACCATGCTCGAAAACACGCGCCTCTACCTGACCTCTACGCGCAGCGCGGAGCAGGAAGCGCGCTTGAACGAAGTCATGGAAGCGATTGCCTCGACGCTCGACGTGAACGAAATCGTGGAGTCGGTGGCGCGTGGTGCGCTGCGACTGCTGCCGTTCGTCCGTATGACCATCGGGCTGCTGGACACCGAACAGCAGGGCTTCGACCTGATCAGCGTGAATGTGCAGGCGGATAGCTCGCTGGTCGTCGGGCGCGATCATCGCTCGTCGCTGGCGCGCACGGCGCTCGGACGCACGTTTGAGACGGGGCAGGACTTCCTGTGCCATTCCGGCGATCCCGACATGCGCGATCTCGAAGACCTGCGCAGTTGGTCGCTGCAAGGCGAACGTACCGCGCTGCTCGTGCCGCTGGTGAGCGGCGGTGTCGTGCTCGGCGCGCTGCATATCGGCAGCGATCTTGAGGAGGCGGTCGGCTTTGACGAGTACCGCCCGCTGATCAAGCGTATCGCCAACCTGACCGCGATTGCCGTACAGAATGCGCGTTTGTTCAGCCAAGCGGTTAACCTGCGCTCGTTCAACGAGTCGGTCGTGCAGTCGATTCAGCAGGGCATCATCGTGCTGGATCGCTCCGGGCGCGTGATCACGGTCAACGACTTTATGCGCCGCCGCTTCGGTTGGGATGATAATGCCGTCCGGCGCGACCTGTTCGACTACCGACCGTCGCTGCGCTTCCTCGCCGACTTGGTGCGCGTGGTGATGGATCGCGGTGTGCCGCAGGCGGTCATCAACCAGACGATCCGCGAAGACGACGCGCAGTACACGCAGAACTTCTACCTGTACCCGCTGCGCAGCGCTGATGTTGTGCGCGGCGCGGTGCTGCTGATCGACGATGTGACGGATCGCGCGCGCTTGGAACAGGATATCGCCGCGCGGGCGAGTCAGCTTGCCGCGCTGACCGAAATCTCCAGCCGCATCACCGCCGCGCTGCGCCGTGACGAAGTGATCGCGCTGGCGTTCGACGAGATGCAGAACGTCATCGGCTACGACGTGATGTCATTGTGGTGGGTCGATGGCGACGATGTGGTGCTGGAAGCGTCGCGCGGTTTCGCGCCCGAAGGCGCGGAAACCCGCGTGCTGATCAACTCACATGATCGCCTGCGTCGGATTGCCGAAACGCGGCGCGCGGTCACGATCAGCCGCTTGCAAGGGTGGGACGCGCTCCCCGGCGAAACCGGACACGAAAGCTGGCTCGGCGTGCCGCTCGTCCGGCAGAACGAAGTCGTCGGCATGATTACTCTGTGCGTAGTGCAGCCGGGGTTCTACGACGCGCAAGCCGAACAAGCCGGGCTGGTGTTCGCTAACCAACTGGCAGTCGCGCTGGTCAACGCCGACCTGTTTGAAGAAGCCTCGCTCCGTATGCAGCGCCTGAGCCTGCTCAACCGCGTGTCAGTGTCGCTGGCGCAGTCGCTCGACAACGAGAACATCCTCGAAATCGCGCTCCGCGAAATCAGCCAAGCGCTGGGGATCGACATGGCGAAAGCCTACCTGATCGAGCGGGAGACGAACATCGCCCGCCTCGTCGTGGAGCGCCCGCGCGGCGATCTGCCACCCTACGCGGTGGTCGATCTGCGCACGAGCGCGATCTTCGCGCGCTTGGGACGCGGCGGCGTGCCGATCATCCTCGAAGACCTGCGTACCTGCGACGATCAGGCGATCTGTGACGAACTGAAGCCGCGCGACCTCGCCAGCTATGTGGCGATCCCGATGACCGTCGGCGGTCAGGTGAGCGGCATCCTCGAATTCGAAGTGCAGGACACGCCGCGCAAGATCGACCCGGAAAAGCTCGACCTCGCGCTGATCATCGCCAACCAAGCGGCAATCGCCGTGTTGAACGCCAACCTGCTCGAACAAACGCTGGTACGCACACGCGAACTCGAAACGCTGCTCGAAGCGGCGCAGGCGACCTCGTTCACGCTTGATCTCGAAGAAGTGTTCGCCAGCGTCGTCCGCCTGATTTTGCAGGCGCTCGACATGGACGACTGCGCGATCATGATGTACGACAACGTGGAAGATACGCTCAAGGTCGAGTATGACCTTAACCGTCAGGGCGATGTCAGCCGTCTGACGCCGCCGGGGACGGTCTACGACCTGATGCATTATCCGGCGAAGATGCGCGCCATCCACGAGGGACAGATCGTCGTCATCCGGCGCGATGACGCGAACGCCGATCCGCGCGAACTGGAAGAAATGGAACGTGTGGGCGACACGGCGCGGATGCTCGTGCCGCTCGTCGTGCGCGATCAAGCGATTGGTTTGCTGCAAGTCGAACTGCAATCGGAATACCGCACCTTCACGCACCGCGAAACGCGCATGGCGCAAGCGCTGGCAGCACAGGCGGCGACCTCGATTGAGAACGCGCGCCTGTCCACCGAAACCGCCGCGCAGGTCGAACAATCGCTGGTCATCAACGATCTGTCGCGCGCCATCTCGTCCACGATGGATGTGAACGTGATGATCCGCATCGTGCGCGAACAAGTCCCGCAGTTGACCGATGCCGAAGAGATGTATCTCGCGCTCTACAATGCCGAGAGCGGCGACATCATCTTCCCGATGGCAGTCCGCGCGGGCAAAGACATCCAGATCATGCCGCGCAAGATGGGTAGCGATGAAGTCTCGTTCGTCATCAAGCACCGCCGTCCGCTTCCGCTTGGCGGCGAAAGCCCGTCGGCGACCGAAGTGCGGCGCAATCTGGGCATCACCAACGGCGAAGATGACGCGCTGCGCTACCTCGGCGTGCCGCTTGTGGCAGGCGATCAGGTGGTCGGCGTGCTGGCGGTGCGCGATACCAAGCAGAAGCGCCCGTTCGGGTTGAACGATCAGCGCATCCTGACGACGGTCGGCGCGCAGTTGGGCGCGACGATCCAGAACGCGCGCCTGTTCGAGCGCGTCCGCAACTTCGCGGCGGAACTCAACGAGCGCGTCGAGGAACGCACGGTCGAATTGCAGGAAGAGCGTGACCGCATCGACTCGCTGTACCAGATCGCGGCAGAACTGGGGCGTACCCTCGACACTGACCGCGTGCTGGATCGGGCGCTGGACATGGTTGCGAAAGCGATCAACGCGGAAGACGGCGCGGTGCTGCTGATCGACCCGCTGTCGGATCGGTTGTATACGCATTTGTCGCTGCGCAACCGACCGCAGCGCGGAGCCGGGCGCGGCGATACCGGGCGTTTGGGCAGTGATCTTCAGCGGCGCTATCACCCGGCGGAAATGCTGGCGAACTGGGTCATCCAGAATACGAAAGCCGTCAACGTCGCCGAACTGCACGATCAGGCTTACTGGAAGGCGGAGAACCCCGACGCGGAGGAATGGCACAGTGCCGTCGCCGTCGTGCTGGAAACGAACGAGGATGTGCAGGGCGTGATGGTCTTCTTGAGCCGGCAGCGGGATCGCTTCACCGAACCGCAGTTGAAGCTGGTGAGCGCCGCCGCGAGTCAGGTGGCTGCTGCCGTCAACAATGCCGACTTGTATAACTTGATCCGCGATCAGAACGACCGCATGGCGACGCTGCTGCGCGCCGAACAGGAAGAAGCGGAAAAGAACTCTGCCATCCTCGAAGGTATCGCCGACGGTGTGCTGCTGGCGGATGCGACCGGCGTCGTCGTGTTGTTCAACCCCGCCGCCGAAGCGATTCTCGGCTTGCCGCGCGATCACGTGTTAGGGCAGTCGCTCTCCCGGCTGACGGGCGCGGAAGGCGCGGCGACGTGGACGAGCGCGCTCAACAACTGGTCAACGCACCCGCGCCGCGCCGACGAAGAATTGATTCTGGATCGCGTCGATGTCGGCAAGCGCGTGATCAACGTCCACGCCTCGCGGGTGTATACGGGCGATCAAGTGCTTGGCACGGTGGCGGTGTTCCGCGACATCACGAAAGAAGTGGAAGTGGATCGCATGAAGAGCGACTTCATTTCCAACGTGTCGCACGAACTGCGCACGCCGATGACCAGCATCATGGGCTACGTCGATCTGATGCTCAAGGGGGCGGGCGGCGAGATCAGCGACCCGCAGCGGCAGTTCTTGACGACGATCCGCAGCAATGCGACGCGCCTATCGAACCTCGTGAACGACCTGCTGGCGATCTCCAAGCTGGACAGCGGACGCGACCGTCTGCGGCTGGAAGATGTCAGCGTCGGCGACCTGATCGAAGTCGTCGCGTCGAGTATTCGCGGGCGCTCGCAGTATCAGAACAAGCCGATCAGCATCAACACCAACGTTGACCCGGACCTGCCGCTCATTCGCGCCGACCGTGACAAGCTGACGCAGGTTATCACCAACATCGCCGACAATGCTTTCAATTACACGTATGCCGGTGGTAAGATAGACATCGAGGCGCACACTCAACCCGACGGCAAAAACATCTTGATTCGCGTGGCGGATACCGGCATCGGCATCCCTGAGGCGTTCCGTGACCGCATCTGGAATCGATTTGAACGCTTTGAGGAGCACGCATTGGTGATGGATGTCGCCGGGACGGGCTTAGGGCTGTCGATAGTCAAAACGCTGGTTGAAATGCATCAAGGGGAAGTTTGGTTCGAGTCCGAGACTGATAAGGGGACGACGTTCCATATCTTACTGCCCATCGAAGGACCGCAGGACGACCTCACCCGCATCGCCGAATCCAGCCAGCCAACGGTAGAGGGATAAGAACGATATGGCACACATTCTAGTTGCCGAAGACGAACGTGACATCCGCGAACTGATCAACTTCACGTTGATGTTCGCCGGGCATCAGGTGACGCTTGCCAGCAATGGCGCGGAAGCCGTCGAGCGGGCGCAGAGCGCGCTGACGGACGGGAAAAAGCCCGACCTGATCATGATGGATGTGCGTATGCCGCGCATGACCGGGTATGAAGCCTGCCGCCAGATCAAAGGCATGGAGGGCTTTCGGGATACGCCGGTGATCTTTTTGTCCGCAAAAGGGCAGGATGAAGAAATCCAGACGGGGTTGGATGCGGGCGCGGCGGCATACATTTTGAAGCCGTTCACGCCTGATGATTTGACACGCCGGGTCGAGGAAATTCTCCAGAAGTAGCGTGTTTGTCGGAGTGAGTTGTGAGTGCGATCACCGCAGGCGGAGATTTAGTTCATTACGAGGTACTGGGGCGCGGGCGTCCGGTCATCATGGTGCATGGCTGGATCGGGTCTTGGCGCTACTGGATTCCCACGCTGCAGCATCTCCAATCGAAGTACCGCCTGTACGCGCTCGACCTCTACGGTTACGGTGATTCCGCCAAGAATCCCGGCAAATACAACATCGAGCACCAGATCGCGCTGCTCGAAGACTTCATGAACCAGTTGGCGATCACTAAAGCGGCGTTCATCGGTCACGGGTTGGGCGCGCTGGTCGCGGCGGAATTCGCGCGGCGCTACCCGGATCGCATCCCGCGCTTGATCGTCGTCAGCGCGCCGCTGTTCGATCCCGGCGATCTGGAACGCCGCGCCCCGGTCGTGCGCAAAGTGGCGGCACAGCGTCCACTGCTCCCGACTCAGCCGGAAAGCAGCCCCAACGCCGAAACGGTCATGAGCGCCAGCGCCGCCATGCGCGCCGCGCTGGTCGAAGCCGCGCGCGCCCGCCTCAACGGGCAGCTTCCCGCCGAACTCGAAGAGATGACGCTCAGCCGCGAAGCCGTCGCCACGCCGACGCATAATCCGCTGCTGCCGCTGATGGATGTCAACACGCCGGACTCGCTGCTGGCACGCTGCTTTCGCCGCGCCGAGACGAATTACGAGAAACTCGCCGTCGATACCGCCAAAACCGATGGGCGCGTGCTGCGCCGTTCGGTCGAGCATTTCGACAGCGGGCGCATGTTGGACACGCTGCGTCTGCTCAACAGCCCGGTCGTGGCGATTCACGGGCTGGACGATCCGCTGATGCCTGCGCCGCGCGACGAGGTGCTGAACTACCTGACCAACGAGAAAGAACATATTCTCGTGCCGGTGCTGCTCCCCAGCGTGCGTCACTTCCCGATGCTGGAAGACGAGCGCTTCTTCCGCATGATCAACGACTACCTCGATACGGCGGACATCAGCAAGGTGGAGTTGAAGGAACGCTGGCGGCGGCGCACACGTTAGCGCAGCGGCGCACTCGTTAGCGCAATTGTTTCACCCGAATTGGAGAACGTTTTGAATAGGGCTTTGATATTTGCGAATGGTGACATCAACGACGGCGAGATGGTGCGCCGCGCGCTGATGTTCAGCGGCGAGTCGTTGATCGTCGCGGCGGATGGTGGGGCGCGGGTCGCCGCCCATTTCGGCATGAAGATCGACGCGCTGATCGGCGACATGGACTCGGTTGATCCGGGACAGCTTGCCGAATTGGAAGAGTCCGGCACGGAGATTTTGCGTTACCCGGTCGAGAAGGACGAAACCGACCTCGAATTGGCGCTCAATTTCGTCGTCGAGCGCGGCGCGACGTGGATACGCATTCTCGGCGCGGTCGGGGATCGCCTCGATCAAACCCTCAGCAACATCTACCTCATGGCGCTGCCTGCCCTAACCGGCTGCGATGTGCGCATCGTCGCGGGCAAGGAAGAAACTCAGCTTGCGCGACCCGGTTGGCTGTTCTTGGAGGGCGCGCCGGGGGATACCGTGTCGCTGCTGCCGCTCAACGGGACGGTATTCGGCGTCAAGACCGAGGGCTTGTATTACCCGCTGCGCGGCGAAGACCTGTATTTTGGTCCCGCGCGCGGCGTCAGCAACGTCATGACGCACGACCGCGCTGTGATCCATGTGCGCAGCGGCGTGCTGCTGATCGTGCATACGGTAGGGCGGGCGTGACGGTCACCGTTCAGAAGCGCGATCATACCGGGCGCGTCGTGTGGACGTATGACGGCGCACCCGTCGAACGCGGCGCGGATTACATCCTGCTCGAAGCCTACTTCAACCGGGATGACCGCGACGACGGCTATTTCGTCTGGCAGCGCGATGATCGCTTCCTCGAATGGTATTACGCGGATCGCTGGTACAACGTGTTCAAAATCTTCGACCGGGAGACGGGCGCGGTGCGCGGGTGGTACTGCAACCTGACGCGCCCCGCCGAGATCGAGGACGCACTCGTCTATGCTGATGACCTCGAACTGGATGTGTTCGTCTACCCATCGCGCGAGGTCGTGTTGAAGGATGAAGAAGCGTTCGCCGCGCTGGACATCCCCGCCGACGAACGCCGGATCGTGTGGGAGACGGTCGCGGCGATCAAGACGCTGGTCGCCGCCCAATCGCCGCCGTTTGATTGACCTTTACAGCAGGCTGCTGCTTCGTTGGGCGTCCTATACCGCCGGGTTATTCTCGTCCGGCTTGACGAGCATCACGGGGACGTTGACGCAGCCCATCACTTCGTGGGCGACGCTGCCGAACATCAGGCGGGCGATGCCACTGCGCCCATGTGTGCTCATCACCACCAGATCAACCCCTTCGGCAGTAATGAAATCGCAGATCAGATGCGCGACATCCATACCTTCGGTCATGTGCGTGCGGACGCGCACGTTCTCGTTGCGTAGTTCGGTGCGGCAGCCGATGAGATACTGCTTCATCTGTTCGCGGGCGGCTTGAATTTGCGAATCCTGCCCCGCGAGGGCGATCTGGTCGGCGTACTGGTGCGCGGGCGCGCGGAAGATGTGCAGCAGAATGAGTTCGGCGTCGTTGCTCCGGGCGATCTCGACGGCGTGCGGGATTGCCCGCTGTGCCCAACCAGAGCCATCTAAGGGCACGACGATTTTGTTGTAACGCGGATGAACTGAGGTCATTGTGGATATATCCTCAAAAGGTGCTTTTCGCTTAATTCTAACGTGCCTCTCATGCGGGGGCAATTGCCGCCGTTGACACACGCCGCCCAAATCTCTATAATCCGCGCTTCAAATCTCATAAAATCTATAAAAACATGGAAAATCAACCGAATCTTTCCACCGGGCGTAACCTGAAAATCGGGCTGTTCCATCTCGGCTCTGGTATGGCGGATGTCATCACGACGGGCATCTGGAATCGGATCATGATCAGTGACCTCGGCTTCAGTGCGACGCCGATAGGCTTGCTCGTGGCGCTGCGCTACTTCCTCGCGCCGCTCGGCGTGTGGGCGGGGCGCATGTCGGATCGCCGCGCGATCGGTGGCTACCGCCGCCTGTTCTGGATCTGGTTGGGGCGCGGGATGATGGCGATCAGCATCTTCCTGCTCGGCTACCTGACGGCGCTGTTCGCGCGCGGCGTCCCCGCCGAGGCAATCCACTGGATCGGCATGACGTTCGCCATGCTGCTCTTTAGTTTGGGATCGGCGTTCAGCGGCAGCACCTTCCTCGCGCTGATCTACGACCGCACGAACGAGAATCAGCGTGGGCGCGCGGTCGGCATCGTGTGGACGTTCCTGCTGCTCGGCTACACGGTCGCCGGATTCCTATTCGGCGTGCTGCTGCCCGCGCACACGGACGGCGAAACCGGGCTATCCTTCACGCCCGAAACGCTGCTCAACCTGTTCATCATCGCCGGGCTGGTCTTGAGCGGCTTGTGGGTCGTCTCGGTGATGGGCGAGGAACGCCGGACGCCAGTTCGCGCCGCCGTTGGCACGAACAATGGTGCACAAGCCGAACCGTCGTCGTCGCTGCTCAGCGACCTCAAATTGGCGTGGAGCAACCGCCAGACGCGCTATTTCTTCTGGTATCTGGCGCTGTCGATGATGTTCGCCTTCTCGCAAGACCTGATTCTAGAGCCGTTCGCGGGCGACGTATTCGCGATGGAAGCGCGGCAGACCACGCGCTTTGCCGCCTACTGGGGCAGCATGGCGATCTTGGGGACGATTGTCTTCTTGATCCTGTCGCGGCGCGTCAAGTGGTTGACGAACACGACGATGAACTACCTCGGCGTCGGGCTGCTGGTGGTGACGTTCGGCATTTTCGCGCTCTCGTCGTTCGCGGAAATTCGTCCGCTCGTGACCATCGGCTTGATCACGCTCGGTTTGGGCTTGGGCATGTGGAACGTCGGCACGCTCGGCTTGATGATGGACATGAGTCCGTTCGGGCGCGCAGGGACATTCTTGGGCTTCTGGACGCTGGTCGTCACGCTGGCACGCGGAGTCGGGGTGTCGGGCGGCGGTATGCTGCGCGACCTGTTCCTGTCGTTCAACGGCGGCGATTTTGCCAGCGGGTACGGTTGGGTGTTCGTGCTCGGTGCGGGTGGTTTGATCGTCGCGCTGGTCTTCCTGTCGCGTGTGAACGTCCGGCAGTTCCGCGAATCGTATCCGAGCCAACCGGTCGAGGCGGAAAAAGTCTTCGCCGGAGCGATGGATTAATCGACCGCTTGTGACAGCGCGCTCAATACGCTATAATTTCGCTCATCACGATATGACAATTTAGCGTAACTGGGAGTCCCGATGGCACAAGCGGCGGCTTGGGAAAAAAGCCCTGTAGTCCCTCCTTCCCGCGCAGGACGAGGCGAACGGTTGAAGTTTTTGATCGGCGGTTTGCTCATCCTCGGCGCGGTGGTCTATTTGATGATTTCCGGCACGGTGTCCGGGGCGCGCTTCTTCATCTCCGTCGATGAGCTGCTGAGCAAACCGGACTACGCCGGGCAGACCGTGCGCATCACCGGCGCGGTGCTCGGCGACACGATCACTTATGATCCTGAAACGCTCACGATTGAGTTCACGATTGCCAACATCCAAGAACCGTACAGTGATCTTGCGCTGGCGCTCAATCACGCGGTCAATGACCCCGATGCCCAGCGTCTCGCCGTGCGCGTCGAAAACGAGGTCATGCCCGATCTGCTCCAGCACGAGGCGCAGGCGATCCTGACCGGGTCGCTGGATGCGAACGGCGTCTTTCAAGCCACCGAACTCAACCTGAAATGCCCGTCGCGCTTCACGGAAGCCAACCCCTCTCAAGCTGACCTAGCGGGCGTTTAGGTCATGCTGGCGGAAATCGGACTAGCCGCGCTCGGACTGGCGTTCGGCGCGGCGATCTACGCCTTGATCGCTGCCGTGATCGGGGCGCGCCGCCACAGCGAACGTGTGATCCTCAGCGGGCGAAATGCCTCACTGCTTACCTTTCCCCTGCTGTTGATCGCGTCGAGCGCGCTGCTGGCGGCGCTGCTCACGCAGCAGTACCAGATTTCGTATGTCTGGCAGGTCAGCGACCCGAACACGCCGCTGTTTTACCGGATTACGGCGCTCTGGGGGTCGCAGCAGGGATCGCTGCTGTTCTGGTGCCTGCTGATGAGCCTGTTCACGTTCGTCGCCACGTTGATCAACTGGCGGCGCAACCGCCCGCTGATGCCGTACTTTATCGCCTACTGCATGGCGACGCTGGCATTCTTCATCGGGCTGGTGGTGTTCCTAGAGAATCCATTCGCGCGCTTCTGGATCACGCCCGACCTGCCGGTCGATGCGCCGGTCCCCGCGCTGGCATTCATCCCGCCGGACGCGCTGCGCCCCGATCCGCTGGCGCTGGCACAGTCGGCGCGCGGACTCAACCCGCTGCTGCGGCACTTCGGCATGATCATCCACCCGCCCATGCTCTATCTCGGTTTCGTCGGTTTCGTCATCCCGTTCGCATTCGCCATGTCCGCGCTGGCGTCCGGCGACCTGACGACCAACTGGATCAAAGCCGCGCGCCGCTGGACGTTGATCGCGTGGCTGTTCCTGTCGCTCGGCTTGCTGCTCGGCGGGCGTTGGGCGTATGACGTGCTCGGTTGGGGCGGCTACTGGGGTTGGGATCCGGTCGAAAATGCCGCGTTCATCCCATGGCTGATCGGGACGGCATTCCTGCACAGCGTCATGATTCAAGAAAAGCGCGGCATGTTGAAAGTCTGGAACATGGTGCTGGTGATCTTCACCTTCAGCGCGGTGATCTTCGGCACATTCGCCACACGCTCCGGCTTGGTCGAAAGCGTGCACAGCTTCGCGCAGAGCGAGATCGGCGTGCCGATGTTCGCTTTCTGGGGCGGCATGACGATCATCTCCGTCGCGCTCATCCTGTGGCGCTGGAACACGGGCAAACTCCGCGATGAGCACGGCTTTGCGGGCATCATCAGCCGCGAGTCGCTGTTTGTGCTCAACAATGTGGTGTTCGTCGCGCTGGCGCTGGCGATCTTCTGGGGCAGCTTCGGCGCGCCGATCCTCTCCGAACTGGTCATGAATACCGACATCACGCTCGGCGCGGCGTACTTCAACGCCGTGACCGCGCCGTTGTTCGTTGCCCTGTACCTGCTCATGGGGATCGCGCCGCTCTCGGCGTGGGGCGCGACCTCGGCACGGCGTTTGGGGCGCGCGCTGATCGTCCCGGTGGCGCTGACCGCGCTCACGCTGCTGATCGTCTTCGTGATCGGCACGCGCGATGGCGGCGCGCTGTTCGGCTATGGCGTGGTGATCTTCGCCGGGTTCGTCGCGCTCTACGAGACGTATCGCGGCGCGGCGGCGCGGCGCAAAACCACGCGCGAACCGCTGGCGCGCGCCGTGCTCGCGCTGTTCGGCAGAAATCGCCGCCGCTACGGGGGCTTCATCGTGCATCTCGGCATCACCGTGATCGGCATCGGCGTAATCGGCTCGACACTATTCCAGATGGAGACGCAGCGCACGCTGGCAGTCGGGGACTCGGTCGAATTGGGCGGCTATACGCTGCGCTATGATGGCATGGAGGTCGGGCAGGTCGCGGACGATAACCGCATCATGGACATCGCCCGCGTGACCATCTTACGCGGCGGCGCGGAAGTCGCGCAGCTTCGCCCGCGCCACGACTTCTACCCGCAGGCGACCGGCATGAATCAGATGAACATCGCCGGGGCGCACAGCACGCTCGAAAATGATGTGTATGTGCTGCTGGCGTCGTGGGACGAGACCGGCGCGGTGGCGACCTTCAAGCTGTACGTCAACCCGCTAATCAATTTGGTCTGGTGGGGCGGGATTATCTTGATCCTCGGCACGATCATCTCGGTTGCGCCGAGTGAACCGCTGCCCGCGCGCCTGCGCGACTCCTCGGCGATCCGGGCGGGAGCAGCGGCGTGAAGCGAAGCAAACCTCATGGACACCATGAGCCTGCCCTCACCCTGTGCAACCTTCGGTTGCCTCCCTCTCCCTCAGGGAGAGGGAAGAAAAACAAGTCCCGCGCATTTCCCCCCTTCAAGGGGATGGGGGATGAGGGCGAAAGCGAAGGTCCTACTTACGTCACGAGAAGGGCTTTCGTCTGGTTGTTTCTCTGCGTGCTGCTTTACCTCCTGCTGGCGCTCCCCGCGTCGGCGCAGGAGGGCGACATCACCGACGACGATGTGAACGCGGTCGCCGCGCAGATGTACTGCCCGGTCTGCCCGAATGAAACGCTCGACGTGTGTCAGACGCAGGCGTGCTCCCAGTGGCGCGCGGAAATCCGCACACAGTTGAGCGAAGGTCAAACGACGGAGCAGATCATCGACGCGTTCGCCCGCCGCTACGGTGAACGTGTGCGCGCCACGCCGCAAGACCCGACGCTGCGCGCGCTGTCAGTCTACACGCCGTTCGTGATCGCGGGGCTTGCGCTCGTGATCGGCGTGCTCACCTTCCGGCGCTGGCGGCGTCCGGCGGCGGCAGAAACACCCTTGCCTCCGGCGGGGAAGGACGGATCGTACCGCGATCAACTGGAACGCGATTTATCGGAATAAACAACCGTATTGGTAGTGTGAGTGAACCCATGTCTGATTTCCTGCAAGAACTCGAAGACGCGGACGCGCAGCAGCCCCGGCGCGGTTTGAGCACGGGATCGCTGATGCTGCTGGCGGGTGTGGTGGTCGCCGTGATCGTCGTCGGCGTGGCGCTGCTGCGTCAGCAGCAAACGCAGCCCACCAGCGGACTCGCGCCTGACTTCGCGCTGACGACCTTCGACGGCGCTACATTCCGCTTATCGGAGCAGCGCGGTAAAATCGTGGTGATCAATTTCTGGGCGAGCTGGTGCGGTCCGTGCCGCGAAGAAGCGCCCGCGCTTCAGCGGGTATGGGAGCGCTACCGCGATCAGGGCGTGGTGATCCTCGGCGTGACGTATGCCGACGAACCGAACGACTCGCGCGCCTTCATGGCGCAGTACGGGCTGAATTACCCGAACGCCGACGATCCACGCGCAGAAGTCAGCGATAACCTGTATCATATTCAGGGCGTGCCGGAAACGTTCATCATCGACCATACCGGCGCGGTCGCGGAGTTCATCTATTCGGCGGTGGACGAACAGACGTTGGTCACGCTGATTGACGGTCTGCTGGCGCAGCGGGACAGCACCCCGAACGGGGAAGGCACATGAGCAGCGAAGGCATCCTGTTCGCGCTGCTGCTGCTGGCGCTCGTGGTCGGGCTCACCGCCGCGCCGCTGTTCACCCGCGCGCCCGCGCCCGTCGATGCGCTGCTGGACAAGCAGCGCGCCCGCCTGCAAGTGTATTACGAGCGGGTTTTACGTAACATTCGTGACTTGGACGAAGACTACGCTTTAGGCAAAATAGACGAGTCTGCTTATCGAACCGAGCGCGAACATTGGACTGAACGCGGCGTACAGGTGCTTAAGGCGCTGGATACGCTGCCGCAGCACCGCATGATTGCGGACAGCGCAGCGGAAGATTCCGCCGTTGACCGCGCCATTGATGCCGCCATCGAACAGGCGGTCGAGCAGTATCGCGCTACACACGCTAAAGATCGAGTCGGTGAATGAAGTTGAAACACGGAATCGTCCTCTGCCTGCTGATCATCGTCGCCTCCGCATGCAGCGGTTTATCGAGTGAACCGCGCATTGTCGCCTCGCTGCCGCCGCCAACCCCCGCGCCGACTGAAGTGGGACACCCGGTCGCGCCGCCGGATATGGCGCTCGGCGCGGCGCTCTACGCGCAGCACTGTGTTGCCTGTCATGGCGTGAACGGCGATGGCGATGGTGTGCTGGTGCGGGAAGGCACAATCGTCAACCCCGGCGTTTTCTCCGACCCGGCGACCGCCAGCAGTCAGCGCCCGCTGGACTGGCACAGCACCATCACCAATGGGCGGATCGACAAGCTGATGCCCCCATGGCGCGACGCGCTCACCGAAGAAGAACGGTGGGCGGTCGGTTTTTACACCTACACGATGCACTATACCCAAGCCGAACTCGAAC
Organism: Anaerolinea sp.; assembly: GCA_014879865.1. Taxonomy (GTDB): domain Bacteria; phylum Chloroflexota; class Anaerolineae; order Aggregatilineales; family Phototrophicaceae; genus Flexifilum. The sequence goes on along the minus strand of JACSRG010000458.1, from coordinate 6,370 downwards.
GCGGCGCGGCGATCTGGGTGGATGAATGTGTCGAGTGTCATGGCGAAGGCGGGCGCGGCGACGGCGAACGCGCGGCGGAATTGGGGCGCGAGGTTGCCGACCTGACCTACCTCGACTCGATGATCACGCAGAGCGACGAGGTTTACTACGTCACCGTGACCGAGGGCGTGGGCGATAACATGCCCGCTTACCTCGACGAACTCTCCGAAGCAGATCGCTGGGCGGTGGCGCGCTACGCGCGGACGCTGGCGCTTGCCAATGTCGCGTCTATCGGGCGTCCCAACGCAGAGCCGGGCGCGCCCCTCAGCGCGACGGCAGAGGTAACCGCCGAAGCGGTCGAGTCGCTGACGGTCAGCGGGGCGGTGAACAACGGCACGGTCAGCGGGACAGTCCCCGCCGCACAAGAAATGGTCTTGTTCGTGTTTGACGAGTTCATGAATCAAGCGCAGTTCAGCGCGACGGTCGGCGCGGATGGACGCTACAGCTTGAGCGACATCCCCTACAGCCCCGGATCGGTCTACGTGGTGACGACCAACTACCGCGAACGTGTCTTCGCCAGCGCAGTACGGCGCGGCGACGATCTGCTTGCTGATGCGGCGGACGGGACGCTTGATCTGCCGGTGACGATCTACGAGTTGACCGAAGACCCCGCCGTGATCACGATCTCCGCGATGGTGACGCAGGTCAACGTGGTCGGGGACAGCTTGCAGGTCGCGCAGGTGCTCACCCTCAACAACACGTCGGATCGCGCGTTTAGTTCCAGCGAGACGACGACCGACGGGCGCAACATCTCCGCCGTGATCGCGCTGCCGCCGGGGTCGGTCGTGACCGAACTGCCGGAAAGCAACCGCTACATCGTGGCGGACGATGATTTCGCCGTGCTCGATACGATCCCGGTGCTGCCCGGCGACGGTCATTTGATCCAGCTTCTCTACCTGATCCCGTATGGCGACAGCGCGATCATCGAACAACCGCTGACCTACGCGCTCGACGGCACGGTACGCGTGCTGGTCAACCCGCCGAGTGTCACGGTGACGAGCGCACAACTCCCCGCGCTCGGCACGGAGACGCTAGGCAGCGGCGGCACGCAGTACGCCGCCTACGGCGGGACGCTCACACTCGATGCGGGCGACGCCGTGCGCTACGATCTGAGCGGCACGGGGTTGGAAGTCAGTGCGGCGGGCGAAGTGCAAACGCCTTCGAACAGCAATTTGCCGGCGCAGTTTGTGCTGGTTCTGGGCGGGCTTGCGCTGCTGGTTGGCGGCGCGTACCTGATCTACTACCGCACGAAAAGCGCGCCGAAGGCGGCGGCAGACACGGGCAGCAAAGCCTTGATCGACGCCCTGATCGCGCAGATCGCCGAACTCGACGCGGAGCACGAAGCCGGAAACATCCCCGACGAGGATTACCAGCGTCAGCGTGCCGCGCTCAAACAGCGCCTTGCCACTCTCTTGGACAAATCATGATCATCGAACTGCGTGCGCTTAGCAAAGCCTACGGGCTGATGCCCGTCCTCAGGAAGATCGACCTCGACATCGAGCGGGGCGAATTCGTCGCGCTGCTCGGTTCGAACGGCAGCGGTAAATCGACGCTGCTGCGCCTGCTCTGCGGCTTGACCAAACCGACCGCCGGATCGCTCAAGGTCGGCGGGTGGGAACTGCCGAAAGAAGCCGCCGCCGTGCGCGCGCAGATGGGCTTGGTCAGCCATAAGGCGCTGCTTTACGAAAACCTGACCGCCCGCGAAAATCTGCTCTTTTTCGCCCGCGTCTACGGCCTAAGCGACATCGACGCGCGGATTCAATCCGGGCTGGATCGGGTCGGCTTGGGCAAGCGCGGGGCTGATCTCGTGCGGACGTATTCGCGCGGGATGCTCCAGCGCTTGAGCATCGCCCGCGCATTGATCCACGATCCCGATATACTGCTGCTCGACGAACCGTATACCGGCTTGGATCAGGATGCGTCGCGCACGCTCGACGATCTGTTAGTGCAGGCGCATGCCGACGGCAAGACGATCTTCATGGTCACACACGAGCTTGACCGCGCGCAGCGGCTCGCCGGACGCGCCGTGATCCTCTCGCGCGGCGGGATCGCGTTGGACGCGGCTATGAACAGCATTGACTATTTACCCGCCCGCTACACCGAAGTCACAGGCATGACGAGCGCCCGATGAGAACTCCTTTTTTTGCCGTAGTCAGCGCCATTATCCGCAAGGATTTACAGGCAGAGTTCCGCAGTCGTGAACTCATCGGCTCGATGGGCTTGTTCGCCCTGTTGAGCATCCTCATTTTCTCGTTCGCGTTGGAACTGGATCGCGTCGCCCGTGTCGAAGCCATCAGCGGCGTGCTGTGGGTGACGATTGTCTTTTCGAGCATCCTCGGCTTGAACCGCAGCATGGCGATGGAGCGCGATCAGGGCAACCTCGAAGGGCTGCTGATCGCGCCGATTGATCGCGGGACGATCTTCCTCGGCAAGCTGGTCGGCAACTTCCTCTTCACGCTGATCATCGGGGTGCTGCTGCTGCCCTTGATGACGATTCTCTACAACGTCTCGCTGATTACGCCGCTGCTGATCCTCACGCTGTTGATGGGCATTCTCGGTTTCTCGACTATCGGTACACTGCTGGCTTCGATGACCGTGCAGACCCGCGCCCGTGAGGCGCTGCTGCCTATCGTCATGATGCCGATTGCGCTGCCGCTGCTGCTGCTGGCGGTGCGCGGCACGACTGGCGTGATCAATGCCGCGCCGATAGAACAGTGGGGCGGGTTTCTACAAATCCTCGGCGTGCTGGACGTGATCTTCGTCGTCATGTGCTTCTTCCTCTTCGAGTTCGTCGTCGAAGAATAATGCTTTGTAATTTTTTGTAGATATGCTAAGATTCCTGCACATTTAGTGCATGGAGACACAATTTAACATGACTGCGGTTCGATCTTTGCCGCATGCGGCAGATACCCCTCCGCACACTGCCACGCGCACGCGCATCCTTCGGGGGCTGACGGTCATCACGTTGATCGCGGTTGCGGTCGGCTTGTTTACCGCGCTCGTCACCGCCGGGATGGACGCGGAGCAGGGCAATGTGCAGCGGATTTTCTATGTGCATGTGTCGGCGTTCGCGGGTGCGTTCATCGCGCTCGGCGCAACGGTGATCGGCGGGCTTGCCTACCTGCGCACGCGCAACATCAAATGGGATACGTTCGCGCTGGCGGGCGTCGAAGTCGGCTTCGCGCTGGCGCTGGTCAACCTGATCACCGGGTCGATCTGGGCGCGTCCGATCTGGAATACGTGGTGGACATGGGATCCTCGTCTGACCTCCGCCGCGATCATGGTGCTGACCTACGCTGCTTATTTGATGCTGCGCAGCGGCATCGAAAATGCCGAGACGCGCCGCCGCTTTGCCTCGGTCTACGGGATTCTCGCCTACGTGACCGTCATCATCACGCTGATCATCATCCGCATCCGCCCGGACACGATTCACCCCGCCGTGATCGGTGCGAGTCCGCAGAACGCGGAAGGCGGCTTCGGCTTGACGCCGAGCATGATCACCGCGATGACGGTCAACATGGTCGTGTGGAGTGTGTTCATCCCCATCACGCTGATGTGGTGGCGCATTCGCATCGAAAATCTCGCGCAGCGGGTGCAGGCGAAGCGGCTGCAAGTGCTGGAAGCGGAGAAATAAACCATGCCTGACGGATCAACACCGGAAACTACCGCGTATTTGCTCCTCGGCTTGGCGGTTACGCTGATCATCATGCTCGGCTTGATCGGGTCGCTGATCACGCGCTATCGCGGGTTACAGCAGGACCTCAAGACCCTCGAAACGCTCGACGACGAGCATCCAGTCGCCTAAGTGCCGCATCCGGCAAGTCATCGAAATAAAGACCCGTTTTCCGTCGGGGCGCAGCACGCTGCGCCCCGACAAGAGACGTTTAAGGCATGTCTCGTCCTTGAGAAATCTATCGGGGACGCCGACTGTCTTAGACTCCTTGTGTGATTTTAATAAATGCCTACAATGACATATAAGCGTCGGTTCTATTTGATCGCCTACTACCAAGGAGAGCTTGCTCATGAAGAAACTAGTCGTCATCCTCGCCGCGGTGGTACTAGCAGCACTCAGCAGCACATTCGTCGTCCATGCTGGTTCCATTGCTTTTTCGGGGACCTTTACGGGTGATCCGACCATGCCGGTCGTGTCGATTAGCACGCCGAACTGCACGTCTCAGGGCGCAACCCCAGTTCGTTACGATGCCTATCCCTTCACCGTCACGGCGACCGGTCTCTACAATTTTAGTGCCGCCAGCACCGGAGGAGCTGGGACACTTGCCAGCATCTACATCATGAACAGCGGGTTCAACCCGGCGGCGGCATTCGGGAACTGCATCGCCGCGTCGAACAATGGGTTCGCTCCCGGCACGCCGACCACGCTCAATAACGTCAACTTGACCGCTGGAACGCCGTACTATCTGGTCATCTTCGACGATACCTTCACCCAGACAACCCCCGGCTACAACTTCAATGCCAATGGCGTCGGCGACATTGTGATCGCCAGTGCGCCGGGTGATTGCGCCGATCCGCTCCCGGCTGGCGCGACCATTCGCAACGTCCCGCTCGGCGCGCCTGCGTATTACGCGGCTGATTCCGGTTCGCTGGTGAATTTCACACTCCCGGCGGGCAACTGGTACGTGACGCAGACGAGCGGCGAGTTTGCGCAAGTCTGGATCGCCTGTAATGCCAGCCGCATCTGGATTCCGATCACGGCACTCGGCTAATCACGCGGGTAGGGGCAGGGTCGGTCGATCCTGCCCCTACGTCAACGCCGGGAATTCGCGGATGGTGCGCGATTTGTCCAAGCACACGATCTCGACATCCGCTTCGACGATCACCTCGCCCGCCCGCTCGATGCGCTGCTTGAACACCCCGCGATACGCCGACGCGCTGTTGACCGTCGTCACCACCTCGATCACGTCGCCCAGCTCGGCGGCTTTCTTGAACTTGATGTTCATCGCGTAGACCACGAAATAATAGCCGTCGTCGTTCCAGCGGCGAATATCGCGCCCGGACACCTGCCCGACGTACTCGGTGCGTCCGCGTTCCAGATACTTGAGATAATTGGCGTAGTAGACCACGCCGAGGCTGTCCGTATCTTCGTAGTAGACTTTATAACTGACACGTTGTTCCATAAACCAACTGCTCCTTGATTGCGACGAGGCACAACTCGTTCCTACGACTTGCCGTCCCTGATTGCGCGCGATTATACTTAGCTTATGCGACGACTACTGCTGATCCTGTTATTGCTCATCCTCGCGGCATGTCAAGCCGCGCCAACGCCGACCGGAACGCCGACCGCTTACCCGTTCCCGACGATGACGCCGGGGCGCGTCCTCCATGTGCCGCTGCCGACGATGTTCGGCATTCCGCTCGATGGGTCGGGGCTTGCCAACCCGGCGACGGCGGTCGCGCTCTCTAACCGACCGACCGCTACGCCAAATCTACGCGCGTGTCCGGCGGGCGATCCCGCTGCCGCACTCGACCCGATCATGCCTTCGACGGCGGCGCTGGTTGATGATGCGATTGCCCGCTACCTCAACGCGGGCGGGAATGCCGACAACCTGACCGTCTTCATGCGCGAAAACTGGAATGCGCTCGGCGAAACCGGCTTCGCGCGCGGCGACCTCGACCTGACGCGCGAAGGCACGCCGGAAATCATCGTCAGCTACCGCGCGCCGGATGCGGGCGGGAGTTTCATGATCTTCGGCTGTATCGACGGGCGCTACCTGCTGCGTTACGAGGTCAGCCTCGGTGGGGATGCGCCAGAACTGCTCACCATCGGCGATATGAACGTCAACGGCGCGCCGGAACTGCTGTTCAGCAGTCAGATGTGCGTTGAGGTATGCACCTACACGACGCAAATGGTCACCTACAGCGCGACGAGCGGACGCTTCGTCAATCTGCTCGGCGGCGTGATTGCCAGCGACAGCGCGCCGTTGGTCGAAGATGTGGACGCCGATCAGATCAGCGAGGTGATCATCCGCATGGACGACGACGGGAACGCCGAAACGGGACCCCTGCGCACCGGGTTCACGGTCTACGACTGGGATGGCACGGGCTATGTCCGTTCGATCACGCAGTACAACCCGCCGCGCTTCCGCATTCAGGTGCTTCAAGAAGCGGACGCGGAATTCGCCGCCGGGAACACGAGCAATGCTATCGCGCTGTACAACCTCGCGCTCGACAGCCCCGGCTTGGAGTCGTGGTATCCCGACGAAACCGACGCGCTGCGATCTTATGCGCAGTTCCGGCTGCTGATCGCCTACGCCTTCACCGAAGACCCACGCCTGACCGACCTGTATCAGGCGACGCTCGCCGCGCCGCCCGA
>JACSRG010000328.1 GCA_014879865.1 Anaerolinea sp. | reverse complement strand
CTGCCGCCGACTTTTTCGCGGGACGGGATGCTGCCCTAGAGGCGATTTTGGGCTACGAAGGCTGAAATAAGTTTTCGGGCGTTGGTTAACGGACGAGGCATGAGGGGTGACAACGACGACTTTTCAGACACCCCCATGCCTTGTCTTCTTTTACCGCTCCTCTGCCGCTAACAGGAGTTCTTCCCGTGTGGTGATCCCCCGCAGCGTCACGATCCACTCCTGAATCGTGGCGCTGTTGGCACGGATTTCGGCGACCGCTTCGCCAATCGGGTCGCCGCCGCCCGCGCCCGGCGATCCGGTCTGGTAGCCGCCGTAGAAGGCGAAATATGCCTGATTGATCCGGCGGATGCCGTAGCCGTTGGCGACGAACAGGCGGCGGCGGTCTTCCATGTAGGCTTCCGCTTCTTCGATTTGCCCCTCCGCCAGCAGGCGATCCACTGTGACGCGCGTTTCGTTCAGTTCCGCGCCGAAATCGAACGCCAGAGGCGCGGCGGGCGGCATCGGTTCGCCAACTGGCGCGTCAGGATCAGCGGGCGGGGGTGGTGGCGGCGGCACGAGGTCAGGATAGTAGCGTTCGAGCGCCAGCCGCCCGACTTCCTTGCCGAACTGGTAGGCAGTCGTCTCGTTGATGATGCGCGCTTCCCCGGCGAAGTCGTAGCTCAAGCCGAGCGGGAAGGCGAATAGGTAGTGATGCAGCCATTCGTGGGCGAAGGTTTCCAGCGCGAATTGGATCGACGTGGTTTCGAGGATCATCGCCGGGTAGAGCGCCAGCCCGCCAATCGGCTCGATCAGCGCGGAGACGTTCTGTTCGCGCTCGATCTGATCTTCCAGCGCGGTGATTGCGTCAATGGGCATCGGGTCGAGGTTGATCGAGATGTCGAAGCGAATTTGATCGCGCGGGGAGACGATCAGCAGGTTGGGCAGGGGCGTGAAGTGCATCGTCACCGGGGGCAGCACCATGCCGCCGGTCGTGAAGCCGAGTTCGCGCAGAATCCCGGTGATCTGCCGTTCGAGGATCGCCTCGATCAGGCTTTGGCGACTGGCGAGATCGGCGCGGAGGGTATCCCGTTGGGTGCGCAGTTCAGCCGACGCAGCGGCGGGATCGGGGATGTCTGGATCGGTGTAAATGGCGCGGATGTCGGCTTCGAGGCGCTGCGCCGTCGCCAGATCGCGCATATACGCCCGCACGAGCGCGGTGGCTTCGGCGTCGGTGAGATAGGCGGTGACGCCTGTCAGCGATTCGGTCAGCTTACCCCACAGCGCATCGACTTCCCAGCCGATGTAATCGAACTGCTCGTTCCGGGCGATCACGCCGACCGCCGTCCATTGATCGCCGAACGGGACGGTCGAATCGCGCACGAACACGAGGATGAAGACGATCACGCCGATCCAGTAAATCAGCCGGAATGTCCAGCGGATGATGCGTCTGATCAAGCAAACCTCGGTTAGCGATTAGCAGTTAGCAGTTAGCCAAATACTCGGTGCTAATCGCTAACTGCTGATTTATTGTAGATGATACGCCTGATCGATGAGCCTTAAGTGAGTCGGCAGTGGCTAAAAGCTAACCGCTAATCGCTCTCCGCTAATCAAATCGGAAGCGCGACACGCCGAAGGCGAACAACACCGCCGCCGCGCCGAGCAGTACGAGTATGGGCGTGATGACCGTGCCCAAGTTCCCGCCGAAGAACAGCAGCGAGTTGTAGCCATCCATCACCCACGCGACCGGCGAAATATGACCGAGCGTCCGCATCCACGCCGGGACGATTTCCAGCGACCACCACGCGCCGCCGAGTGGGGCAAGTGTCAGCGTGAGCAGCAGCGTGATCCCGTTTGCCTGCATGACGTTCTTGAGCATCGTCGTGATGGCGATGGTCAGCGCGGTGATGCACAGCACAAAGCTGACCATGAGCGCCACGAGCGCTACATAGTCGTTGCCGTAGTTCACGCCGAGGAACAAACCGAAGGCGAAGACGATGGTGTACTGGATCATGCCGATGATGAAGCGCGCCAGCAGTTTACCGCCGAGGATTTGCGCGCGGCTGACGGGCATGGTCACGACGCGCTGAAGCGTCCACTGCTTGCGTTCGAGCAGGAAGGCGGTCGCTGCCGGGAAGACCGCGAACATCACGTACATCGACGCCATGCCGGGGACGGACTGCCCGAAACCGCTCTGCCGCTGGTCGATCTGGCGCTGCGACGACGTTTCCGCCAGCACGTAGGTGATGCTGATCGGTTCGCTTGCCCACAGCGCCCCGGCGCGCTCGCGCACCTCTGCGCTGAACGCCGCGCCCGCTTCCGGTTCGGCGAACAGCGGATCAAAGTCGGCGGCGACCTGCGCGCCGACCCGCGCCGCATTGATCGCGCCGCCTGCGCGCCCCACGACGCCCTGCACCGTCTGCAAAATATAGCTCGGCGCGGCGGCGGTCTCATTCGAGCGGTAGATGATGCTCACGTCTTCGCCTGCGTTGAGCAGACTCTCGAAGCCCGCCGGGATTTCGATCAGCGCCAGCGAGGTTTTGTCCTCCAAGCGCGTCTGTGCGAGTTCGGGCGTGAAGTCGGCATCGCCGAGGCGGCAGGCATCCTCGTCCGTTTGATCGGCGGGGCAGAGGACGAAGCTCTCGTTAGCGGCACGCAGATCGGCGAGGAACTGCGCCGAAAGCGCGCTGTTGTCGCTGTCGATCACGTCGATCACAAAGGTGGGAATAGTCTGACTCGCCCCCGCGCTCAACGCGCCGTTGGCGATGCCGACCACGTAGGACAGCACGAGCGGGATCAGGACGAGGTTGATCCAGATGTCGCGCTCTTTGAACATCAGCCGCAGATCGTTCAGGGCAATTTGGATGACTTTGTTCATGGTAGACCCCTCACACGTTCAAACGGCGGTTGAAGATCAGCACGCCCGTGACGAAAAAGACCACGCCGATCAGTGCCAAGACGCCCACGTTCAAGCCGATGTTCCAGTTGTCGAGCGCCAGCTTAGAGAAGGCATCGACGCCCCAGTAATGCGGCGTGATCAGGCGAACTTGATTCAAGACCGGTACACTGCTGATGTCGAAGAACGCGCCGCCGAGCAGACCGAACAGCAAACCGATCACGCCGCTGATGACGTTGCCCTGTTCCGGCGTCTTGATCAACGAGGCGATCAGCGTGCCAATGCCGGAAGTTGCCATCGCAATCGTGAGCAGCACGAGCGCGAGCAGCAGCAGATTATCGCCCCAGATGAAGGTCGGCGCGCCTTCGAGCAGGCTGCCGACGAGCGTCATGGCGAGGATCAGCAGCACCACCTGCACGAGGCAGTTGAGGAAGACGCCCAAGAACTTGCCGAGCAGCAGGATCATGCGCGGCGTCGGCGAGGCGATCTGCCGTTGGAGCGTGCCGTCGCGCCGTTCTTCGAGCAGACTGGTTGCGCCGCCCATCGCGGTGAACATCATGAAGAAGACCGCCTGCGCCGAACCGAACAGCACCAGCGGGTTGAAGCTCTGCGCTTCGCCCGTGACGGACTGCTGTTCGATGCTGATCGGGTTGCTTGCGCCCTCGAATGCGGGCGTGAAATCGGGGTTGAACGTCCCCGCGCCCGACGCCGCGAGGAAACGCAGCCCGAATGCCGGGTTGGTCTGCGCCTCGGCGATCAGCGCCTCGATGGTCGCCTGCACGGTGATGTTCCCGGCGGCGATCTGGTTGGCGATGTTTTCGGCGAGGCTGCGAATCACACTGGCGGAGGTGGGATACGCGCCGCTGGCGTAAACTTCCAGCGCGACGGGCTGGATCGGATCATCCTGTCCGTAGGTGATTTTCTCGCTGAAATCCGGCGGGATGATGATCGCGCCGCGATACGTCCCGGCATCGACCCCGGCGCGCGCGGTGTCGGCGTCCGCGACTTCGACCGCGTCGGTCAGTTGGTAGATCACGTTGTCTTCAAGGTCTTCGGGCGCTGCGTCGGCGGGTGGTACGAGGATGTCCACGAAGATTTGACCGTTGTTCTGATCGCCCACGCCCTGATCGAGGTTGACGACGGCGACGCCAATATCCCGGATCGGCACGTCGCTCCCGCTGCCGCCGATCAAACCGCTGAACGCCGACCCGATGATCGTCGCCAGCGCCAGCGGCGTCACGATCATGATGATCAGCAGGTTGCGATCCGTGTAAGTGGTGTAAAGTTCTTTCCACGCGATAGCCAGTATTTTGCTCATAGCATTAATCTCGCAGCGCGCGCCCGGTCAGGGCGAGGAAGACGGCTTCGAGGTCGGGTTCGCGCACTTCGACCGAGTACACGTCGATCTCGGCTTCGTCGGCAAGCTGGATAATGTGTGGCAGCGCTTTGCGTCCACGCTTGGCGAAGACGATGATCCGCCCCGCGCCGATTTCGAGCGATTCCGTGACGGTGCCTTCCTGAATCTCGTGGTGTTCGTAGGTCGCGTTGCTCACGCCGACGATATTCGCCTTGAGCTTCTCCAAGAAGCTGTCAGGGACTTTTTGCGCGCCGACGTTGAAGATCAAGCGGTCTTCCTCGCCGATCTTCTGAATCAACTGCCCGACCGTCCCACAGGCGATGATTTCGCCGTGATCGACAATCGCCACGCGGTCGCTGATCTCCTGCACTTCTTCCATCAGGTGCGAGGTATAGAGAACGGTCATGCCCATCTCTTGCCGCAGGCGCTGCACCGTGTCGAGGATGCGGCGGCGATTCTGCGGGTCGATGCCGACGGTCGGCTCGTCCATGTAGATCAACTGCGGGTGGTGGAGCAGCCCGACGCCGATGTTGACGCGGCGCTTCATGCCACCGGAGAAGGTTTCGACTTTGTCTTTCTGGCGATCCGTCAGGTCGATGAATTCGAGGACTTCATCGACGCGCTTGTTCAGTTCCGCGCCGCTCAAGCCGTACAGCTTGCCGAAGAATTCGAGGTTCTGGCGGGCATTGAGCGACAAGTAGAGCGCGATCTCCTGCGGGATGACGCCGAGGAGCTTCTTGGCTTCCAGCGGCTGCTTGGTGATCGAATAACCGCCGATAGTGGCGTCGCCGCGCGTGGGTGAGAGCAAACCGCTGATCATGCTGATCGTGGTCGTTTTGCCCGCGCCATTCGGACCGAGCAGGCTGAAGATTTCACCCTTCCCGATCTCGAAACTTACCCCTTTGACGGCAAAAAAGGTTTCCCCGTTCTGTCGCTTGAACGACTTGGCGAGATCGTTGACTTGAACCATGTTCTGCTGCATTGAAAGGACTCCCCACGCTAGACGGACGAAGTACATAGTCTAACTACGAATGAGGCGGCTAAAAGTTGTGAGATTGGGAGACAAAAACAGAGGTTTGCACCTCTGCTGAAAAACTAGGGGATCAATCGGGGCTGATCTAGTATTCGATGTAGCGCTTCCATGCCTCAGGTCCGCTGCCGATGGCGATGACCAGATAGCTGGTGCGCGGGGTCTTGGGTTCCCACGACAGTTTCATGCCCGCTTCGTGCGGCAGGCGATCACCCTTGCGGTGATTACAGTGGTAGCACGCGCACGCCGTGTTTGTCCAGACATCTTTGCCGCCGCGCGACTTGGGGATGATGTGATCGACGGTGAAGTCGGTTTTGGTCAGCATTTTGCCTTTGATGTAGCCGCCCGGCTGCACGTTGCAGTAGATACAGGTGAAGCTGTCGCGCACGAGCACGCCGCGTCGGCTCCAGTGGGCTTTCCTGCGTGGTACGTTGATGTACGCGCGCAGCGCGATCACCGAAGGGACGGGGTACCGGTCACCCACCGTCCGCAAAAACTCCCCCGTCTGTTCGATTACAACGGCTTTCTCTGCCAGCAGCAGATTAATCGCACGCGGAATCGAGATGACAGACAGCGGCTCCCACGTTCTCCCATTGAGCAGTAACACCCGCCCATGCACTCCGCCAGACACGTTGCACCTCAAGCATCCGTGATTTTTTGCACAACACTCTCAATTATACACGCAAAGCGAAAACCCGTGCGGGAGGTTAACACGCTGTTTAAGATGCAGCAAAACGGGGAACCCGCCAACACCCCCATGCCGCGCCCGGTTCCCCGCTTCAATTACCATTACGACTCGCTCTGTCTTTCCGTTCTCAGTTTGCCATGCCGCGTTACAGTAAAAGTCGCCCTCAGGTTCAGTTCGCTCGTCAATTCGGTAGTTCTGTAAGGTCGTGGGGCGTCACGACCTTACGCCGGTGGGCGGTCAGTCGATCAGCCGATGGTGAAATAACCCGGTAGGTTGTGGTCACACATGGTTTGCTTGCCTTTCCGCCCGTGCGCCCGATGCCCTAGAACAGCGACCACAGTCGCGCCCACAGCGGGGTGGAGGGGCGCTTACTCGTCGAGGCGTCTTTTGCCTCTTTGACGAGCCGTTCCTTGCGCGCCTGTCTCTCCAAGTCCTTCTGTCGTTCACGCAGACTGCGTAAATCGTTTTGATTGAAATTCATGAGGTTGCTCCCTCGTCGTTCGTCTTACACTTCGTTTGGCTGGTGGTGCTGCCTCGGACTTCTCTAGTCCCCATTTGCCGCCCGTTACGACGTTTTGCGTACCAGGCTCAACCCGACTTCCCGTTGGCTGTTGTTGGCTTCGATCTCTTCCATCGTTTCCCGCGCCGTGTACATCACCTCGCGCAGCCATCCGATCAGTTCCGCGTTCGTCAGCGTTGTGACCGACCGGATTTCCCCATCGCTGGCGGCGCTGTGCAGTTCGTCGAGCGCGTCGAGCAGGGTCGAAAGCCGTGACTCGTTGTAGAGCAGTTGTAAATTGGGTTGAGGTGTCATGGTTACCTCTCAGTACTTCACAAATAAAAAGGGCGTGAACCTGCTCTTCCACAGTTTCACGCCCTTGAGGGACCCTAGTATTTCGGGTGAGAGAGTCTAGCTTAGGCTAGCTCCTCTCGCGTTAAACTGTGCTGTCTGTTCGGAACCCGGCAGACCGATCCATCCGCCACGCGCATCGACTCCGCCAACAAGCGCGACAAAGCGCGGATCACTCGCGCTGTGCGCGTACAACCCACCGTTAAGGCAGGCTGCGCCGCTGCGAGCGGCAGGCAGAATCGTCCCCCGGAAGGGCGAACGCGTGAAGTTCAGGATCATGGCACGCATCGTCATGGCTCTAGGCACCCCGATCCACGACCGTCTCGGTCAACATGGAGAGAATGCTTTCGCCGGTGATAAACACACGGCGCATACCATTGGGCTTGCTGACGCGCAAATGCCCGTTCTTCACCAGCCGCTTCAGGGTGCTCAGGCTAATGCCGAGCGCTTCGGCAGCTTCTTGCCGGGAATACACCGCCCCGGGTTCGATTCTGGGTTTTAGTGATGCAACCATCGAATCCTCGCTTTCTCCACCGCCTCACGGCGGGGGACGCGCCAAGACCGCTATTTAACGGTGTTGTTGGCGCGCTCTCTTGATCATCGGGTGTGCCTTTAGCATCCCGCTCTCAATCCTTCTGAACCGTACAAGACGCATGAGGGCTCTTATACCACTCATACAGGGAAAAGGTTATCACGGATATTTTAGTGTGTCAAGCTACCAAATTCGAGATTAAACAAGCTTAAAGGTTCACTCTGGGTCAGGGCTTGACATGCCGTATCGACCACGCTCATAATAACACCCAACAGCGATGATCAGGACAAGTACGCAGGTCACGCGGCTTGACAGGGAGCGCTCGCCTTAGACTGAGAGCGGCGCAGGTCGTCCCCGCCGAAATTCCCCTGATCCGATACGCTTTCGAGTGTACACGCTGACGGGTGAACGATAGCCCTCTAAAAATGGGGTATCTGCGTAGTCCGCTCCGTAACCGCCGACCTGATCGGCGCGCCGACGTCACGGCAGAATGAAGCGGGTTGATCGCCAGCGGCGGTCAATCAAGCAGGGTGGTAACGCGGGAGATACGACGCTCTCGTCCCTGAGTCATGGGGACGTGGGCGTTTTTTATTTGGAATTGGGGATGGGGTAAGTGACATGCAAGAGAAACTGGGGGCGGCACACCTAGAGGCGCTGCAAGAACTAGGCGCGGTCAGCGACAGCGAAGCCCTGCGCGCATGGGAACTGAAATATCTGGGCAAAAAGGGCGTCGTGACCGAATTGGTGCGCGGGGTCGGGGCGCTGCCCAAAGAGGAACGCGCCGAGTTCGGCAAGCGTGCCAACGAGGTCAAGCAGGCGTTGGAACTCGCCTACGCGGATCGGGAACAGTTGGTCAAGGATCAAGAACTGGCGCGTGATTTAGAGCAGGGCGAGATCGACGTGACGCTGCCGGGACGCCCGCGCGGGATCGGCGGGCTGCACCCGTCCACGACGACGCTCCGCGAGTTCTACGCGATCTGGGCGGAGATGGGCTTTCAGGTCTTCCGCAGCCGTGACGTTGAAACGGACGAGATGAACTTCGAACTGCTCAACATCCCGGCGCATCATCCGGCGCGTGACATGTGGGATACGTTCCACACGACGACTCCGGGCGTCGTGCTGCGTACGCACACATCGCCGGGGCAGATTCGCAGTATGCGCGAGTTGGGCGAAAACGGCACACAGCCGATCCGCGTGATCCTGCCGGGGATGTGCTACCGTTACGAGCAGGTGAGCGTGCGCAGCGAAATCCAGTTCCATCAGGTCGAAGGCGTGGCGATTGGCAAGCACATCCACCTGACCGACCTCAAGGGGACAATTGCCGAGTTCGCGCGGCGCATGTTCGGCGCGGATAAAGATGTGCGCTTCCGGTCGAGCTACTTCCCGTTCACCGAGCCGAGCATGGAAGTGGACGTGGAATGTCTGCTGTGCGGCGGCAAAGGCTGCCAGATGTGCAAGTACAGCGGATGGCTGGAGATCGCCGGTTGCGGCATGATGCACCCGGTCGTACTGCAAAACGGCGGCTACGATCCGCGTGAGTGGAGCGGGTTCGCCTTCGGCATGGGCGTCGAGCGCATGATCAACTTGAAATACGGTGTCAAGGACATCCGTTACTACTGGGGCAATGACCTGAGGTTTCTGGAACAGTTCTAAGCTGCCCTCATCCCAACCCTTCTCCCTCAGGGAGAAGGGCTTAACCCCCTCGCCCTGAGGGAGAGGGGCAGGGGGTGAGGGCTGGCGCGAAGTATCAGTGACTCAGTCCTATCGTTTTGCTGGAGAGACACATGCTTGTACCTATCAGTTGGCTCAAAGAATACGTGGACATCACCGTCCCCGTCGAAGCGCTGGCGGAGCGCATGACCGCCGCCGGGATGGAAGTCGCGAAGATCACTTACTACGGTCTGCCGCAGCAGTTTGTCGAGGGCGTACGCCAGCCGATCTCCGACCATCTGGTGTGGGATCGGGAAAAACTCGTGCTCGGCGCGATCCGCGAGGTCAAGCCGCACCCCAACGCGGATAAGCTCGTCATCGCGATGGTCGATTACGGCGGCGCGGAACTGGAACAAACCGTGACCGGCGCGCCGAATCTATTTGAATATAAGGGACTCGGCGTGCTGTCGTCGCCGCTGTGGACGGGCTTCGCGCTGGAAGGCGCGGAAGTCTGGGATGGTCACAGCGACGAACCGAAGCGCATGATCCTCAAAGAGAAGCCTTTGCGCGGCATTCCGAATCGCTGCATGGTCTGCTCGGCGAAGGAACTCGGCATGAGTGACGAGCATGACGGGATCATCCTCATGCACGACGATCCCGGTTTTCCGCCGGGGACACCGCTGCAAGACGTGCTCGGCGATATTGTGCTGGAAGTCGAACTGACGCCGAACCTCGCCCGCGCCTACAGTATCTTGGGGATTGCCCGCGAGGTCGCCGCGCTGCTCGGTCAGCCGTTACGCGAACCGTCCTATGATTTCGTCGCGGAAGGCGCGCCGGTTGACGGCACGGTCAGCATCGACATCCGCGAGCCGTCGCTCAACCCGCGTTTCACCTTCACGCTGCTGCGCGATACGCAGGTGCGGCCGTCGCCGGAATGGATGCAGCGCCGCCTGAACCTCGTCGGGCAGCGCCCGATCAACAACATCGTCGATGTGACCAACTACGTCATGTTCGAGATCGGGCAGCCGCTCCACGCCTACGACTACGACAAGCTCGTCGCGCGGGCGAACGGGAGCGCGCCGAACATTATCACCCGCCTGCCCGAAGCGGGCGAAGTGCTGGAAACGCTCGACGGGGCGAAGCGCCAGCTTGACGCGCACAACATCCTCGTGTGCGATACAGCGGGCGTGATCGGCTTGGGTGGGATCATGGGCGGCGCGGACACTGAAATCAGCGACGCGACGCGCACCGTATTGCTCGAGGCGGCGGCGTGGAACTTCATTAATGTGCGCCGCAGTATG
The DNA here is from genome assembly GCA_014879865.1 of Anaerolinea sp. Classification (GTDB taxonomy): domain Bacteria; phylum Chloroflexota; class Anaerolineae; order Aggregatilineales; family Phototrophicaceae; genus Flexifilum. The sequence goes on along the minus strand of JACSRG010000328.1, from coordinate 11,318 downwards.
CAAACGCAGAATATGCGCACCGAGGCGGGTATCCGCTTCAGTCGCGGCGTGCATCCGAGTTGGGCGCTGCGCGGGTCAAGCCGGGGCATCGAATTGATGCGCCAGACGGGCGGCGGACAGGTCGCGCGCGGCGTGGTCGATGTCTACCCGCTTCAGCCGGAACTGGTCGTCGTTCAGCTTCCGCTGCGCGAGATTCGCCGGATTTCGGGCGTCGAGTTCACGCTCGAACAAGCGGCGGATTTGCTGACGCGCGGCGGTTTCACCGTGCAGATCGACGCGGACAGCCTGAACGTGGGCGTGCCGGATACGCGCATGGACATCGGCACGGGGATCGTCGGTCAAGCCGACCTGATCGAGGAAATCTGCCGTATCTATGGCTATGGGCGCATCGCCAATACCATCATCGCCGATGCCATGCCGCCGCAGCGCTCCAACCCGGAATTGGTGCTCGAAGAACGGACGCGCGATCTGCTGGTGGGCTTGGGCTTGCAGGAGATCATCAACTACCGTCTGACCACGCCGGAGCGCGAAGCGGAGCTCGTGCCGCCGAACCTTGAGTCGTCGCTGCCGTCGAACCCGTACATCGAACTGGCGAACCCGATTGCGCTCGACAAGACGGTCATGCGCAAGTCGCTGCTGACCAACGCGGTCGAGACGGCGGCGCTCAATGCGCGCTACCAGAAGCGGCAGGCGCTGTTCGAGATCGGCGCGGTCTACCTCAAACGTGATGATGAAGTGCTGCCCGATGAACCGCGCCGCCTGTCGCTGCTGATCACGGGGGAGCGGACCAGCCCGACGTGGCAGGACAAGACCGCCGCGACTGTCGATTTCTACGACCTCAAGGGGATTGTCGAGGCGCTGCTCGACGGGTTGCATATCACCGGGGCGACCTATGAGCGGGCGACGCATACCAGCTTCCATCCGGGGCGGTCGGCGGCGCTGCGCATCGACGGCGTGCTGATCGGCACGTTCGGCGAACTGCATCCGCTGGTGGCGGCGCGCTTCGACCTGACCGCCGCACCGGTCATGCTGGCGGAATTCGACCTTGATGAACTGCTGGCGCACGCGCGCTTGATGTACCCGACGCAGATGCTCCCCGTCACGCCGCCGGTGCTGCAAGACATCGCGCTGATTGTCAGCGCCGAGACGCCCGCCGCCGATGTCGAGCGTGTGATCGTCAAGGCAGGCGGCAGTATGCTCAAGTCGGTGCGCCTGTTCGACGTGTATCAGGGTGACCCGATCCCGGCGGGCTTCAAGAGTCTCGCCTACAGCCTGACCTACCAGACGGACGACAAGACGCTGACGGATCGGGAAGTGGCGAAGGTACAGGAGAAGATCGTCAAGCTGACCGGCTTTGAACTCGGCGCGAAACTGCGCTCGTAATTGACCGCGCCCCTCCCCGCGTGCGGTGTTTGCGAAGCAAACCGAGAGGAGGCATGAGGGTGTTTCGCCCTCATGCCTCGCCCGTGACCGCCTAGACGGTCTGCGCTTGCACCAACCGGAACAAATCCAGCATATGACCGGCGGGTGTTCCGTCCGGCAGCATCAGGTAGCGCGTCTGCATCTCGTCCGCTGACAGATGCTCGACCAGTTCAAAACCACGCTGTGCCAGAAAAGTCGAAATCTGCGCTTCGTCGAGATCAAAATGAAGCGGTTCGCTGGTGTAGAGCGACCGCATCCCGGCGCGGGCTTGCTGTGCGCCGAACCTGCCTTCGCACTGCGCTTCGGGCAGCATGTAATCGAAGGCGACGCGACTGCCGCGCGCCGAATTTGACCGGATGAAGTCGAGGGTCGCGTTGACGGTTGCGGGCGGCAGATAATAGGTGACGCCTTCCCAGATGAACAGCGTTTGCGCGGTGGGATCATAGCCCGCCTGCCTCAGCTTTTCCGCCAGATCATCTACGGTGAAATCCAGCGCTACGAATGTCAATTGCGCCGGGCTGGCGATGTTCGCCGCCTGTAAGACGGCGCGCTTGTGTGCTTGAGTCACCGCCTCGTCCAGTTCAAAGACCCGCGCAGCGCCGATCAGGTCGGCGAAGCGATAGGCGCGGGTGTCGTAGCCAGCGCCGAGGAACACGATCTGCGCCCTATGGTCGGCGAATGCCTGTTTGACGATCTGATCGAGATAGGCGGTGCGGGCGATGAAATACTCGTAAGCACCGGGCGAGAACGCATCGAGTTTCTTGAGGATCAGCGGAAAGACGACCGGATTCGTCAGGGATTGACGCCCTGCCTCGTCTAGGAAAACTTCAGCCAGATAATCTTGACCTTGAATTGCGGGGCGGGTGTCATGCGCGGCAATCGCCCGGCAGCGGGCGACGTTGAGCGCGCTTGCCGAGGGCTGCGCCAGTTGGGGTTGGTTGGGGATCATAAGCTTCTCTTTCTTGGTCGAGACGCGATAGAGATCGTCTATCCTTATTTTACGCCTAACGGGGCGGATGGTATGCTCAAGGGGCATAGGATGGGGGCGTTGTTGAGGAGGAAACCCCGATGGACAGCATCAGTTTGATCGCCATGCGCCGCGAAAAAGACACCTTCATGAAGGAGCACCCGCAGTCGCCGCTCAGCCCGGAGCAGCAGGCGCGTTTTACCCACCTGCCATACTATGAGCCGAATCCCGCGCTTGACTTGATCGTACAGGTCGAACCGGTCGAGGGTGATCACGATATTCAGATCGAGACGACTTCCGGCACGACGCGCACGTATACCCGCTTCGGACGTTTTACGTTCAGCGTGGATGGCGTGGAGGCGATGCTCACGATCTACGAAGCGCCGCACGGTTACTTCCTGCCATTCGTGGACGCGAACGCCGGACTCGAAACCTACAGCGGCGGGCGTTACCTAGAGCCGGAGGAACTCCCCGGCGGCAAGTTCCACGTCGATTTCAACCAAGCGTATAACCCGTACTGCGCGTATGCGCCGGGGTGGTCATGCCCGATTCCGCCGTACGAAAACCGGATCGAGGTGGCGATCCGCGCCGGGGAGAAGCTCCCCGAAGGCGATTGGGTCGAGGTGGGGTAAGCGGTGTACGTCAACGAGGCGCTTCTACGCGCCACTACCCGCTATTGAAAACATAGAGTCAAATGGGAGAATTGACGCCGCCAGCTTCATTATCGGCTGAAGCGTGTCGGTGAAATAACGGCGTCTTGAAAGGTGAATCACATGCGTTTACGTTTGGTTAGTCTCATTTTGTTCTTGATCGTGCTCGTCTCCATCGCTCCTGCAGCCGCACAAGACGACACAGCAGAAGATTTTCGCGTCATCGGCTACTACACGGCGTGGTCGATCTACGCCCGGCAGTATTTTGTGACTGACATCCCCGCCGAACAACTCACGCACATCAACTATGCCTTCGCCAATGTCTCCGAAGACGGCGAATGCACCGTCGGCGACCCGTATGCCGATACCGAATACGTTTACCCCGGTGATACGGACAGCCAACCGCTGCGCGGCAACTTCAACCAGTTGAACCTGCTCAAGCAGGCGCACCCGCACTTGCGCACGTTGATCTCGGTCGGCGGGTGGACATGGTCGGCGCACTTCTCCGACGCGGCGCTGACGCCGGAGTCACGCGAGCGGTTCGCGCGGTCGTGCGTCGATTTCATGCTGGAATACGGCTTCGATGGTCTCGATCTCGACTGGGAGTACCCGACGGGCGGCGGGAATGTCGGCAACACCGAACGCCCCGAAGACCCGGAGAACTTCATCCTGCTGCTGCAAGCTGTGCGGGAAGAACTCGACGCGCGCGGCGAAGGCTACTTGCTGACAATTGCGGCGGGCGCGGGACGCCGGAGCTATGAACCGCTCGATTGGGAACGGATTCACCCGCTGCTTGACTTCATCAACGTCATGGCATACGACATGAGCGGCGCGTGGAGCGAGGTGACCGGATTCAATGCCCCGCTGTACGAATCGACGGAGAACCCGCCGGAAGGCACGAGCGCCGATACTGCGCTGCGTGACTACCTCGCGCTTGGCGTGCCCGCGGACAAGCTCGTCATGGGCGTGCCGTTCTACGGGCGCGGTTGGTTGGGCGTCGGCGCAGAGAACAACGGACTGCACCAGCCGTTCACCGGGCAGCCGAACGGCACATGGGAAACCGGCTACTTCGATTACAGCGACCTTGCCGAGAACTACATCGACGGTGGAGCGTATGAATACTTCTGGGACGAAACCGCCCGGATGCCGTATCTCTACAGCGCGGAAGAAGGCGTGATGATTACGTTCGATGATGCGGCGGCGCTGGCGGCGAAGGCGGACTACGTGCGTGAGAATGGTCTCGGCGGCATCATGATCTGGGAATTGAGCGCCGACGACGATGCGTACACCCTCCTGACGGCGATCAACGACGGATTGAACGCCACCCCTTAAATCTCGCTAGTTGACAATTCCGCTAAAGGCAGTACCATATATGCAAATGCCTATATGGTACTGCTGATCGATGCTCAAATACGCGCTGCTTGGATTTCTGAATTACCGCTCATTGTCGGGCTATGACCTGAAACGCGTCATGGACTCGTCTACCGCGCATTTCTGGAACGCGGACTTAAGTCAAATCTACAAGACGCTCAAGGCGCTGGAAGCCGACGGCTTGATCACGTCGGCGGTCGAAACGCAAGATCAGCGCCCGGATCGGCGGGTGTACACGATCACCGACAGCGGACGCGCCGACCTCGACGCATGGCTGCACAGCCGTCAGTTGGAGATGACGCCGCTCAAAGAGTCGCTGCTGCTCAAGCTGTTCTTTTCGGCGCGTTTGAGCCGCGATGAACTGCTGACCGAACTGTATATCCAGCGGCAGCTTCACCTGACCAAGCTGGAACGCTATCAGACGCAAACGCTCGAAGACATCGAGCAGAATGCCGCCTTCATCGGCGCGACCTCGCGCGATGCGCTGCTGTGGGATGCGACCCGCCGCGCCGGGGTGCTGTACGAAGAAATGTACGTGCGCTGGTTGGATGAAACGATCACCCTGATCAAGTCGAGACGGATGCCGAAGCGGCAGACGGATAACAGCTAGGAGGAGCAGCCCCATGTATCACCGGATCGTTCGCACGATTGTCGCCAAGACGTTCGCCCACTTGAACCGGCATGATTATCAGCCGGTGGTCGCACAGTTCACACCGGCGATCACGCACACGTTCGCCGGGACTCACGCGCTCGGCGGGACACGTCGATCCCGGCAGGCGGCGCAGCAGTGGTACGAGCGGCTGTTCCGGTTGTTCCCTGATCTGCGCTTTGCCGTGCAGAACATTATGGTGTCCGGGCTGCCGGGCGATACACGGATCGCGGTGCAGTTTCGCGTCGAAGTGGACGAAGTGCACGGTAAGCGCGTCGGCTACAGCAACGAGGTAGCGCAGTTCATCCGCTTGCAGTGGGGCAAAATCACCGAGATCAAGCTGTACGAGGATACGGATAAGCTGGTCGATCTGCTGGCGGTCATGCGCGATCTTGGCGTCGCCGAAGCCGCCGCGCCGCCCATCACCGACTGAGTTACTGGATCGAACGCCTGTTCTTGCAACGAATCATCGCGGCGTGCGTAAATGGTACAATAGCACGGTATGCAAGAACATTCGGGAGCAGGGATGCGGTTAGGGGATGATGGAGAACTGATCGATGCGGACGAAAAAGCGAAGCGCAAACAGAAGCGCAAGCCGCTCGAAGTCTCTGTGTGGATGGTGGTCGGGCTGACGACGCTGCTGGTGCTGATCGGCTGTCTGCTGATTTTAAACTTGGTCAACAATCGACTGCGCCCCATCGTCGTGCTCCCGACCGCGACGTTTACCCCGACTTCGACGCGCACGCCAACCTCGACGCCGACGCTTTCGCCAACGCCGACCATCACCCCGACGTTTACGCCCACGCTGGTGATCACGCCGCCGACGGTCGGGATCGGGGAACGTCCGTCGTGCGCCGAACAGCGTGTGACGGGTGAGCAGCGGATCGTCTTTTCGACGGTTTATGGCGAAGACAACCGCGAGTTGTACATCCTTGACATGAGCAGCGGCGTCATCTGCCGCCTGACCGACAGCCCGCTGATCGACATCGATCCGGTCTGGCATCCGAACGGGACGACGATCCTGTTCAGCCGCGATGAATCGGGCGGGGAGGGCGTGCGCGACCGGGAATTCTGGACGATCAACAGCGACGGATCGGGCTTGACGCGGATCGGGATGCTGACGGGTGCAGAAGCGCAGTGGGATGTGTCCGGCGACTGGGTGGTCTTCGTCGGCACGGCGAGCGGAAATGTCGAAGTGGCTGACCGGCAGGGCGACAATCACCGCCTCGTAAGCGACGCGCCGCCGGATCAATGGGATGAATTCGAGCCGGACTGCTGCGCATTGAGCATTCTAGCGCAGCCGCTGGTTGTATTCGCGGCGGCGGCGCGTCCGGGCGAGCGTACCGGGACGAGCAGCGCCGACGCGCGCGAAATCTACACGATCAACGCCGATGGGACGGGGCGCTCACGGCTGACGACGAACGACGTGTACGACGATGAGCCGAATTGGTCGCCGGGGGGCAACCAGATCGTGTACACGCGCGGACGCTACGGCTTCAATACCGACATCTGGATCATGAACGCGAACGGGACGAACCCGATTCAGCTCACCGACGGCGAAGCGACCGATCATTCACCACGCTGGCTGCCGGACGGACGGATCATGTTCGTCAGCGAACGCGAACGCGCGGGCGCGATCTACGTGATGAATGCGGATGGCTCGAATGTGCAGGCGATCACCGGGGCACTGGGGGTATTGTCTTTCGATTTTTGGTCGTCTCCGTAAGGCAAAATGCCCGTACAATAGCTTAAAAGCCTATTTTATAGGAGCGATCATGGTTTTCCTGAAGAAGGCTGCTTGCCTGCTCTTGTTCGTTCTGTTCACCAACGTGCTGATGCTTTCCGCCCAAGACCTCAGCGAAACGTATGAACATCCCGACGGGGAATTCTTCTTCGACTATGACCCGGATTGGCATATCGAACTCAATGACGATGATACAGTCGATGTCGATTCGGATGATTTCTTCATGACCGTATCACCGCCTTCCGTCGTGGAGACGAGCACCTTGAGCGATGCGGCTGACACCGATGAGCTAATCGACATGATGATCGACATTCTTGCCGAGCAGATCGATTTCGAGCGCCCACGCTCGGTGGAGTTCGACAGCGGGCTGACCGGGACGCGCGTGTATTTCAGCACCGGGTCGGGACGCGATCAAACAAACGGCGTGATCGTGGCGGTTGACCTCGACGGGCGAATTGCTATTTTGCTGGCGCTCGGCGACCCCGACCCGGTAGATTTGCTGGATTCCATCACGCCGCTGATTGATACACTGCGGTTGGGCGGTGGTGGCAAGGCGGGCGGAGGGCTGTCCGGGCAGATTCGCATCGGCGGTGGCGGCGGCACATCCGGCGATCTCGAACTGACGGCATATGATCCAAGCGACATCGGCAGCCAGTGGGAAGCGATTGTCGGCGAACTGGAAGACCTCGACTTGATCGGCACGCGCGGCGAACTGCTGCACGAAGAAGAAATCTTGTTGAGCGCGACGACGGAAGGCATGGACACCTTCAGCCAGACGCGGACGAGCGAATATCATAACTTCGTGATCGGCGCGCTGATCAGCTACCGTCCGAGCAACGACGAGTCACTGTTCTGCGGTTTCTTGTCAAACGTCGCCGGAAACATCAATTCGAGTGATAACATCCCGCTGCTGTTCGTGGGCGCAGGTTCGGACGACTCGTTGATCGTGCTGGAAGGCGGCGAGGGCGACGACGACGTGGAGTTCTTCGCGGCGGATGAAACCTATGATTGGTACGACCCCGTACATCTGGTGATGATCCTCAACGACGACGTGCTGACGGTTTTCGTAGATGGTCAGCCGGCGATTACGGACTACGGCTTGACTTTCCCGCCGGATGAGGGAACGCGTGTGTCGGCGGGCGTGAACCTCGACAGCAGTTGCGTGATGACCGGGTACTTCGTGTACGGCGCGGAGTAGCAGCAAGCACTCGTCACAGCAGCGGTTTTCCTGTACTCTTAGGGGACTTTTGACTTCTGAGAGTACAGGCGCAGCATACCCAAATGAATACACTGCTTGGACTGGCGGGCGTTTTCGCACTCGTCTTCATGAATGGATTTTTCGTGGCGGCGGAATTCGCCTTCGTCGGTGCGCGCAAAACGCGGATCGCGCAGCTTGCGCTGGAGGGCAGCGCCGGGGCGATCAGCGCTCAAAAGGCGATTGAACACCTCGACAGCTACATCGCGGCGACACAGTTAGGGATTACGCTGGCAAGCCTCGGCTTGGGCTGGATCGGCGAACCGGCAGTGGCGCATCTGTTCGAGCCGCTGTTCGCGCTCGTGCTGCCAGCCGAACTGGCGGAGACCATCGGGCATACGGTCGCGGTTGTCCTCAGCTTCGCCATCGTCACGACGCTGCACATCGTCCTCGGGGAACTCGCCCCCAAGTCCATCGCGCTCAATCGCCCCGAAGACATCTCCGTGCTGGTAGCGCAGCCGACGACGATGTTTCACAATATCTTCAAGCCGATTATTCGCATGATGAATGGGATCGGCAACAGTGTCGTGCGCCTGCTCGGTTTTCAACCTGCCTCCGGTCACCATCAAGTCCATTCGGCTGAAGAAATCGAAATGCTCGTCCATTCGAGCCGGGAAGCGGGGTTGCTGCAAGAGAGCGAAGAGACGCTGCTGCGGCGTGTGTTCGACTTCAGCGAGATTTCGGTCGCCGAGATCATGCAGCCGCGTATGGAAGTAGACGCGGTCGATGTCGAGACGCCGCTGAGCGAAATGCTGCACATGATCAGCGCGGAACATCATTCGCGTTTCCCGGTCTACGAGGACAACATCGACAACATCACCGGCGTGCTCTACGTCAAAGACCTGTTCGACGCGGTGATCAAGCAGCCGGCTCTGCTGACCGACGGCAACGCGGTCGTCGATCTGCGGGCGCTGCTGCGCAAGCCGCTCTACGTCCCGATGACGCTCGGGGTGGATAAGCTGCTGGAGGAGATGCGCCGGACACAAACGCACCTCGCCATTGTGATCGACGAATACGGTGGGGTCGCGGGGTTGGCGACGCTGGACGACGTGCTGGCGGAGTTGGTCGGCGAGATGAGCGACGAATTCGACGTGATGGAAGCCGAACATACACCGGAAGATCGTAACGTCGTGGATGGGTTGGAGAGCATGACGGCGATCATCGAGCGCTTTGGTGAACCGAAAGGCGAGGTTGAATCGACCACGATTGGCGGGTATGTCGCCGAGCGGCTGGAACGTATCCCGGTGGCGGGCGATACGGTCACCTATGGCGTCGATCACGACGTGATTGTGCTGTCGATGGACGGCATGCGCGTCGCGGAAGTGCGCTTTGTCCGGCGGATAATCGGACGGATGGGTGATTGACGCTGAGCAAGCGCGGCGGTAGGATCGTGCGATTGCTTCTGCTCAAGGTGACACTGAATGTCGTTGAAATTATGGATGTGGCTTGGGATCGGTTGGCTGTTGGCGGCATGTGCGGGCGCACCGGAGCCAGTCGCAACCGAACACCTCATCACCAACACCAGCACCAGCGCGCAGTTGATTACGCCCACGCTCGAACCTCCGCCGCAGCCGACCAGCGCGCCGATCCAGCCGGTCACGCTGTCGCTGTGGTTTCCGGTCGCCCTCGCGCCACTGGACAACGTTGATGCTGCCGAACTGCTGTCCGAGCAAATCAGCCGCTTTCGCGGTGGCGATGCTCAAACCGAGCGGGTTACGGTTGATTTCCGGCTGAAGACGGCTGACCAAGAAGGCGGGATCATGGCGACGCTGCGGACGGCAAGCGCGGTTGCCCCCGGCGCGATGCCGCATGTCACGCTGGTGCGGCGATCTGATCTGGTGGCGGCAGTCGAAGCCGGGTTGATCGTTCCCATCGGCGAAGGCAGCAGCACGGCGCGGGCGGTACTGGCGAACTATGCGCCGATTGTGCAGCGCTTGGGGCGTGTGGATGGCATTCTGTACGGACTGCCGTATAACATCGACGTGCAGCATGTGGTCTACGCGGGAGACACAGCGCCGACGACCATGTTCGCCGCCGAATTGACGGACAGCCTGCCGATTTTATTCCCTGCCGGAGCGACCAATACGATCAGCGACGTGCTGCTGGCGCAGTACCGTGAGGCGGCGGATATGCTCGACGACGATCAACTGACGCTCGACGTCGATCCGCTGCGGATCGTGTTCACGTATTACGAACGGGCAGTCGAGGCGGGGTTGATCGATGCGGCGGTGCTCGAATACACGCAGCCTGCCGACTACGCGGATCTGCTGGCAAGCGGAGACGTGGCGGGGGTAGTGACCTCGAGCATGTACTTGAACATGGGCGATCAGGTGTTGTACGCGCCGCTGCCGACGCAGTCCGGCGCAGGTGCGACGGTGGTCGATGGGTGGATGTGGGTGATCACCACGCGCGATGTCGAGGAACAGGCGCTCGCGCTGCGCTTCATCGGTTGGATGATGGATGTCGAACGGCAGGCGGCGTATCACCAAGCCATCGGCGTGCTGCCTTCACAGACTAACGCGCTCAATCGCTGGTCAGATGCCGACTACGCGGTGTTTGTCGAAGGTCTGCTGGAGCAGGGCACGCTGCCGCTGGTCGATGGCGACAGCGCCAACCGCGCCCGCGCGATTGCCAGCGCCTTCGCGGCGGTGCTGGCAGGACGCGAGAGCGCGATCACGGCGGCAAGCGAAGTGGCGAGTCAGCTCAACCCGTAGGGTTGGCTCAACCCGTAGGGGTTATTTGACGCCCGCTTTTTCGAGCGTGGTGCGCAAATTGACCAGATTGACGGGTTTGATCAGGTAGGCGGTCGCGCCGACCTGATCGGCTTCTTTGAGCATGGGCGGCGCGATGGCAGAGATCATGATGATCGGGACGGTTGCCCACTGCGGGTCGGCGCGAAGCTGACGGCAGGTGTCTAAGCCGTTGGTATCGGGCAGCATGATGTCGAGCAGGATGGCGTCCGGTTCTGTATACGCTAACTTATCCCACGCTTGCTTACTGGAGTACGCCTCAATCGACTTGTGCCCGATCAGCTTGAGGAACGTACTCAGCATCTCTGCGGTCAGCGGTTCGTCATCCACTACAAGAATCGTCGCCATTCCCTAAAACGCCTTTTCGTAGTACCGGAAAGTCTTGTAAATCTCAGAGCCAAAATTCTTGGCAATGCTGACCATCGTCTCGTTGCTGGAAAGAATCCAACCGGAGTCGCTGTGCTCGTATTTGCCGTTGAGCGCCGCTTGCAGAGCGTAGTGATACAACAC
>JACSRG010000647.1 GCA_014879865.1 Anaerolinea sp. | reverse complement strand
CCTTCGCGCCTTTGCGTTACGCCCTTTCTTTTCTTCTTTCTTTCTCTGCGGTTCAATCTCTTTTCCCTTACGGCGCGGGCGGCGACGTGACCGAAATCCCCGGCACTTGCACGGCGATCTGGTAATACGTCACCTGATCCTCTGTGTACAACAAACTCCCCGGCAGTGACCGCAGTGCGTTCCACAAGTCGAGCAGCGGTACGCCCGTCACCCAGCGCGCCTGCGCCGCATCCGTCAAGCGGAAGCCCATGCGCGTGCTGTCCCACACGCTGATCGGGGCTTGTACGCTGTAGGGCGTCGGCTGCGCAGTGATCCACGCGCCCGCCGGTTGGAACAAAATCGGCGCGCTGGCGAGGCGTTGACACATGGTGACGACGCGGGTGAACCACTGCGCATCCCACCCGCTGAGCGAGTCGGCGCGGTGTTCCACCCCGTTGACGATCAGCCGCACCGTCTCCACGACCGGCGCGACTTCCGCCGTCGCGAACAGATTGTCGAAGTTCCATGCATGTGTGTAGATCGCTTCGGTCACGGTCAGGTAGCTGATGAATTCGCGGATCGCGCTGTCGCCCACGCCGTCGTACAGCACCTCGAAGTCGAAGCCGCCCAGCTCGTTAAGCCACACCAGACGGTTATCGCCGTACAGCGCGCACAGGGGAATATCGCTCAGGGCGCGGAAATCGCTCTGCCCGCCGACCGTCTCGGCGCTGAAGATCACCGCGTTCGGGCTGCGATCCCACGAGAAAATGCGCGGGTCAACCGTCGCCGGCTGCCCGGAATTGGACGATGTGAGCGGTTCACAGGCTGCCACTGTTAGCACGACGATCAACAAGCAGAGAATCCACCGACGCATAGCGCAATTCCTCTCAGTTGAAAGTTGAAAGACGAAAGTTAAAAGTAAAGTTCATAACTGGCTACCGATGCGCTTGACTTTCAAATTTTCACTTTCAACTTTTCTTCTCGTCAGATTGTAAACCGTTACTGGTGAATCAGCATGGGATTTTTGTCGGGGCAGGGTTGTGCTATGCTTATGCGGTTGATCATCGATTGAGAGGTCGCATGGCGGATACCTCGCTAGATCGCCTGAGCAGCGCCGCCGCAGACAAAGCTGGCGTAGCTAAGGCGACGGGCGTCCTCGCGCTCGGCAATGTAGGCAGCCGCGTTTTAGGGCTGGCGCGCGAGATCGTCCTCACCAACCTGTTCGGCGCATCTCGCGCCATGGATGCTTTCAACTACGCGATCATCGTGCCGAAAACGCTCTACGACCTGCTCATCGCCGGTCATGTGAACAGCGCGATCATCCCCGTCTTAAGCGAAATCGTCACCCGCGAGGGAAAGCAAGCGCTCTGGCAGTTGGTCAGCATCTTGGTCAGCTTGGTCACGTTGATCATCGCAGCGCTCGTCCTGCTGCTCGTCATCTTCGCCCCGCAGGTGATCGCCCTCGTCAGCAGCGGCTCGGACGCGCCGACGCAGGCGCTCGCGGCGGATGTACTGCGCTTTGTCTCGCCCGCGCTCGTCTTCTTGAGCCTGTTCGCCGTCCTCAGCGGCACACTCTACGCGCTGCGTCAGTTCACACTGCCCGCGCTGGCGGGCGTCATGTTCAACGCCTCGATTGTCCTCGGCACGCTGATCTTCGCGCCGCCGTTTCAGGTCGTCGTTAACCCCTCGTGGATCGGCTGGTCGTTCGCGCGCCCGGCGGAAGGCATCCGCGCGGCGGCGCTTGGCTGGTTGATCGGCGCGCTCGTGCAGTTTTTGCTGCAGCTCCCCGGCTTGCGCGGCGCGCGTCTGCGCTTCAACGTCAACTGGCGGCATCCCGCCGTCCGGCAGATCGCCAAGCTCTACGCTCCGGTGATGTTCTCGCTCCTGCTCGACACATTCGTGCGCACCTTCAGCTATAACCTCGCCAGCCAGACCGGGATCGGCAGCGTCAGCTACATGAACTGGGCGACGACGTTGATCCAGTTCCCGCAAGGGCTGGTCGCGACCGCCATCAGCATCGCCATTTTGCCGACGCTGGCGCGCCAATCCGTGCTGACCGAGGTGCAGGGCTTCAAAGATACGCTCGGACTCGGCTTACGCTTGGCGATCACGCTGATTCTGCCCGCTACCATCGGCTTGTTCGTGCTTGCTACGCCGATCATCCGCCTGCTGTTCGAGCACGGCGCGTTCAACGCGGGCGACACGCTGATCACCGTGCAAGCGCTGCGCCTGTACCTGATCGGCTTGCCGTTCGCGGCGGTCGATCTGCTGCTGGTCTACGCCTTCTACGCCGAGCAGGATACCGTCACGCCCGCCGTGATCGGTTTCGTCAGCCTGCTGTTCTATATCGTCGTCGCGGTCGCGCTCCTGCCAACCTTCGGCTTGTTCAGCCTGATGATCGCCGACAGCGCCAAGCACTTCATGCACGCCATCATCAGCGGGTTCATTCTGGCGCGGCGGCTCAAGGGCTTGGGCGATCAACGCCTGTTCCTCACGCTGATCAAAACAGGTGTCGCGGCGGCGCTGATGGGCGCGGTCGGCTTTCTTGCCGAGCCGCTGCTGGAGCGGATCATCGGCACGACCGGCGTGATCCGCGAAGGTGTGCTGGTGGTCACCGCCGCCGGGATCAGCGGGGTGCTGTTCGTCGTCGCCGCGCTGATCTTACGCATCGAAGAACTGCAATGGCTGGCGGGGATCGTCCGCAAACGTTTGATCGGATGAGAAATTGAAGAGCAATTCCCCTGTTTACACCGGGGATATGCTATCTTTTGCGTGAACGACGTGACGGTTGCCGACGCTAAGTTGCTGCCGCATAGTCGCTGAAGGAATTGTGAGTTGCGCCGGAACGAGTGATGTTGAGACGGTTGTTATTCGCTGCGCTTTTGCTGTTAGCAGCTTGTCAGATCATGTCGCCCCCGCCGACACCAACCGAACCAGACCCTACCGCAGAGATGACTGGAGTCGCCGCTAACCCGGAGACGCCGTCGGCAGCGAATACCGCTCCCCAGTGGATACAAACTGAAATGAACGGTGTGTCGATCGGGTGCTGGCAGCCGCCCGGTTGGTTGATCGACACGACGGATGGTCTATTGCTGGCAGAACATACGCTGTCGCTGGCGACGGGTGAGCCGAGCAGCGGCATGATGGTGTACGTCTTCGTCCCGCAGGTCGAACACCTTGACGTTGTTCCCGAAGACACGCACAACTTTGCGCTGGCGGTGCTCAGCCAGATCGTCACCAGCCCCGAACACATGGGCACGGATGTCGCCGTGAGCGAACCGCAAGAGTTCCAGTGGGGCGCGCATCACGCCGCCTACTACCTGATCACCAGCGGGGACGGTTACAACATGGTCGTGATCGGCATCGCCTTGCCCAACGATCACGAACGCTTGGTGGTGATCAATGCCGCGATTCCGGCGGCGCAGTCGGCGCTGCTGCGTCCCGCGCTCCCCCGCATCCTCAACGACCTGATGATCGACGGCGTCGAGATGGATGTCACCGCGCTCGGCGGACTGCCCAACCCGCTCGACTTCCCGATCTTCCCGCACGCCTAGCCGAAAGCGTCACGGTCGCCAGTGGGGATGGAGATCAGCCCCTAAACTGGTTGTCAACTGGCGCACATTCGAGCCGTCCATGTTCACCACATAGATGTCGTTGTTCCCGCTGCGGTTGGAGCTAAACAGAATCTGCGTGCCGTCGGGCGACCATGCCGGATAATCGTCGATGACGCTGCTGGTCGTCAGACGGCGCTCATTTGAGCCGTCGGCGTTCATGATATAGATGTTGCGCTCACCACCGTCTGCTCTGGAGTAAGCGATCTGCGCCCCGTCCGGCGACCATGCCAGATAACTCACCTGTTCATCGCTGATCAAAATGCTGTGCAGATTTGAACCGTCCGGCGCAACAACGTAGATCTTCCACGTACTATTTGTAACTTCCAGATAGGCAATCCGTGTCCCATCCGGCGACCAGACCGGGTAATACTCATGCGTGTCCGGGCTGTTGGTCAGGTTGCGCACATCCGAGCCATCGGCGTTCATGACGAACAGGTCGAGATATGTGCCGGTACGCTCCGACTCAAAGACGATTTGCGATCCATCCGGCGACCACGCGGGCATGTAATCTCCCGTGCCGTTATTCGTCAGGTTGCGCGGGTTAGTGCCATCGGCATCCATGACGTAAACTTCAAAATTCCCGTCACGGTTTGTGTCGAAAGCGATCTGCGTCCCGTCCGGTGACCAGTAGGGGTAGCGATCATCCGCCGAGTTACTGGTCAACGCGCGGGCGTTTGACCCATCAACATTCATCACATAGATTTCACTCGTGCTGCCTGCACCGTTCGCATAAACGATCTGCCCGCGTCCGCCGCCATTGGGCGTGGACGCAAATGCGGTGAGCGTCAAATCGCGCTGTAAGGCGAGCGCGGCATACGTTTCGGTCATGTTCGGCGTGGATGTTGCGGTGAAGGTCGGCGTAAATGTCAGACTTGGCGTAAACGTATGTGTGGGGGTATCCGTCCACGCATCGGCAGTCAGCGTCAGATCGAGCCACACTTGAGTCGCCAGATCGACGGTCGGCGGCAGCGTGTTCAAACCGCCAAACGGGATAATCGTACTCGATGGCGCATCGACTGGCGGTGTAGGCGTCGGCAGTGTATCCAGATTG
>JACSRG010000577.1 GCA_014879865.1 Anaerolinea sp. | reverse complement strand
TAGGTTTTTCATTGTTCCTCCCGTACCGCAACCCCACCCCCGACCCCTCCCCGAATTCAGGGAGGGGAGACTGCGGCTCTCCTGCCTTGCAGACTTGTTTCCGAAGAGGCGCGTCTGCTTGCGCCCCTCCCGTCCAAGCGGAGCTTGGCATTCGGGGAGGGGGTTTCGTTAACTTGGTACGCATGGGACGCCTAAGCGGCCATCCCTACGGCGCGGTCAGCTTCCATATCCGCGACGTGAGCGCGCGCGTCTTCACCGTCGCGCGGACGAGCACCAGCGCCACAAGGAAGGTCAGCACGACGAAGCCCCACTGCCACAACTGCGGCGGCGAAAACGTCAGCAGGGTGGGGAACAGGTACGCCGCGAGAATCGTCACGATGCCGAGCGCCACGCCGAGCAGGAAATAACCGGGGCGATCCACCAGCGAACGTGGCTCGAACAGGTCAACGCCGTGCGTATTCCAGAAGACCAGCACCCCGTACAGCGTCAGGAAAAGCATCATGACGCTGCGCGCTTCGATCAAGTTGTGCCCGTTGTTCAGGTAGGTCACGCCGTAGATCAAGCTCATCGCCACCGCGCCGATAAAGCCGGTGGTCACGACGTAATCGAGCACATCGCGGCGGAAGAGCTTCATGTAGCGCGGCTTGAGCAGGCGAATCGAGTCGAGTCCGGCGGGCAGGTTGATCACGCCGAACGTCACCCAGCTAATCTGGATCGGGTTGATCGGAAACGGCAGCCCCATGAACCCGGCGAACAGGAAGAAGATCGTGCTGTACAGGTTCTTGACGAGGAAGATTTTGCTCGTGGCGAAGATCGACTGCGTGATGGCGCGCCCCTCGTGGAAGGCGCGCGGCAGCGTGGTCATGGCATTGTTGAGCAGCACAATATCCGCCACATCTTTGGTGATCTGCGCGCCGTCGTTCATGGCGATAGCCATCTGCGCCTCTTTCAGCGCGGGCACGTCGTTCACGCCGTCCCCGACCATCGCCACGTATTCGCCCTGCCGCTTGAGCGCGGCGATCAGCTTGCGCTTGGTCTCCGGCTCGATACGGGCGAACAGATCGCCCTCTTTGACGGCGGTTTCGAGTTCGCCTTCGGACATCGCCTCCAACTGATCGCCCGTGTACGCCTTGCGAATCTCCATGCCCGCCAGCGTCGCGATCTCGCGCACCGTCTCGATGTTGTCGCCGGAGATCACCTTGAGCGCGACACTCTGTTCGCGGAAAGCGTCGAGCGTCTCGCGGATTTCCGGGCGAATCTCGTCGCTGAGGATGATCAGCGCCAGTGGTTCACGTTCGGATGGGAGCGCGCCATCGGTCAGCGCGGTGCGGCTGCGCGCGAATGCCAGCACGCGGAAGCCCTGCGCGGCGAGCGTCTGCGCCTGTGCCAGCGCCGTTTCGTCGACGGGACGCAGCACCCGCTCCGGCGCGCCCATGATCAGCGTGTCGCCGATCACGCTCACCGCGCCCCACTTGCGCGCCGACGTGAACGGAATTTCGCGCGTCTTGACGATTTCGGGCAGCAGCGGAGTCGGCGAGCCGCCGTTGAGGTGCGTCGCCACCGCCGCCGCCGTGCGGTTGAGATGCGAAAGGTTGGTCGTGTACAGGCGCAAGCGCCGCTCGATCTCGACGGCGGGCAGGTCGGTCAGCGGGCGGATTTCGGTCACGCTCAGTTTGTTCTTGGTGAGCGTCCCGGTTTTGTCGAAACACAGCGTCGTGACGTTCGCCATCGACTCGACGGCGTTGACGCGCTGCACGAGCGTCTGGAAGCGGCTTAAGCTGACCGCGCCAATCGTCAGCGCCAGAATCGCGCTCAACATCAAGCCCTGTGGCACGATGCTGGCGACGAACACCACCGCGTTTTGAAAGGTCGCAAGGTTCAGCACCGGCTGTGCGTCCAGCGACCCGGCGATGAACAACATCGGCGTGCACACCGCCATGATCACGACGGAGAGTTCGACGATGTAGGCGAGGCGCTGCTGCGTCGGCGTCAGCACGCGCTTGTACTGCTTCGCCGTGCTCGACAACCGGTTGATCGTGCTGTCTTTGCCGACACGGGTCGCCACTAACATGCCGCTCCCCGCGATGCAGAACGAACCGGAATACACCTGATCGCCGCTGTCCTTCATCACTGCGTCGGATTCGCCCGTGAGCTGCGATTCGTCCATTTCGAGCGCGTCGCTCTGGATCACGCGCCCATCGACCACGAGGCGATCCCCCGGCTCGATGGGGATCACGTCATCTTTGACGAGCGCGCGAATCGACACGGTGATCAACGTACCGTCGCGCCAGACGGGGACTTCGTGCGCCGCCAGCGCCGCCAGTTGGTCAAGCTTGCGCTTGGCGCTGATCTCTTGCAGCATCCCCAAGAAGGAGTTGGTCACCACGCTGAACCCGGCAAACAGCACGGTCGCGTAATCGCCGAACAGCAGCACCACCACCAGCAGCGAAAACAGCACGAGATTGAACAAATTCAGGATGTTGTCGCGCACGATCTCCCAGTACGACCGCCCTACGCGCGCCTGAAAATCGTTGCTTTCGCCCCGCTTGACGCGCTCGGCGACTTCGGAAGCGGATAATCCGCGTGGTTGAAGGGACAAGACCCCGCCTTTCTGTGTGAACGCGTTCTATTCTACGGGAAAGCGGCGGCGCTATCAAACTTAGGCTTGATCGAGTCCGGGCTTTTGCTATAATCAAGGGGAGATTAAGCGGCTCCCTAGCTCAATTGGCAGAGCAGTTGACTCTTAATCAATTGGTTCAGGGTTCGAGTCCCTGGGGGGTCACAAGAAGAGATTTGCGCAGAACCCGCCTTTCGGCGGGTTTTTGCTTTCCTAACCTGTGCTCATAGCATACACCTGCTTGGGCAAAATCCCCGCTGCCTCACTCACCACCCGGCATAGAACCAGCGGTGAAAGATACGCGCAAGGCGATATCCTGCCCGCCAAGACCTGCTTACGACCCCGCGCGCTGCGCGTTGAGCGCCAGCAGATGCCGCAAAATCGCCTCATCGTCTTCCAGCATTGCGGCGTCCCACCCGTAAGCGGCGGCGACTGCCCGATCCAGCGCGGTATGCAGTTCCAGCAGACGCGGCGCGAATTCCGCCGCCGCCGCTTTGACGCCTTTCCACGACGCTTGACCGCGCTGCGCCTGAAGCGCATTGTACAGGTTGGTGAGCGTGCGCTCGTTGGATCGCGGTGTGAGCGCGGGCGGGTTGAGCCATGCGTGACGTTCCTCGTGCAGTTGTTTCGCCGCCGCGCTGATCGCCATGACACGCGGATCGCCGAAATCCTCTGTGCCGGGGACGAACGGAAACGGGAAGGTTTCGAATGTCGTGGTGGGGGTGTAGCGCGGATCGTTGCCCTTGCCGAGCCATGTTCCCATGCGCAGCGACCAGAGTTCATGCAAGCGCGAATGCAGCACGCCGAAAAAGTAATCATCAGAGCGGGCTACGACAATTAACTGATGATCCGGCACTATTTCATTTGTCAGCCACACAAAAACGCGGTGTTTTGATACGTGAGGAGTAACGAGATAACGTGACAAAGGAGCAATTGCGCGGCGCATGGATGGGCGCGGCTCTGCGTGTAACCACCAGCGTTCTCTATATGCCTTGCGGTTATTCAAATCTCTTTCCGGTTTAACATGTTCGCGTACATATTCAAATGGTGCTAAGTATTTTTGCGCTTCTTCAATCGGCGTTGATAGACCGAAGTCAATAAGCCATTTTTTACGTGGAAGGTTCACCAAATCTTCACCGTTCCACCATTGCTTCACAACGTCGCGATTTATAAGACCGCTTGTGTTTTCTAGGGCGATGAATTTAAGTGCTGTCGCTTCATCAATATCAAAAGCCCCGCCCTTTTGATTCCCACGAAAGCCCAGATTAACATTTTCAGGTAATGGTTTTGCAGCAGTAATATCGACATTCAACCCTGTCAAATCAGAATTGATCTGATTTACGGTTGCGCCGTCCAATATGCGCGCCTTTTCAAGCCCCTTATCAAATCCAATCATTGAAACGCGAACCGCTGCGCCGTCCAAAACCCAATCCCGATCCGACCACGCCATGAAAATATTGCCCGTGTCTTTGATGCGCTCCAACACCTGACGATTCACGCCGCCGCGAATCGAGTTTGTGGACAGTAAACCGACTCGTTTTGCCTTGTCCGTTTTAAGCTGTGCCCGCGCCCGTTCAAACCAGTACGTGACCAGATCGGCAGTTGCGCCAATCCGCCCCTCATACAAACGGAATAGATCGCCTACGTATTTGTCACCTAGTTCAGCGCGAATCCGGTTGCCGCCCAAAAACGGCGGGTTGCCGACAATCACCTCGACGGGCTGCCAGTCGGGTTCACACGGTTTGCCGTCCGCGTCATAGGCGAGAATCGCATCTTTGCGCACGATGTTCTGGCGCATGTCGGTCAAAATCGGCGTCGGCATGTGGAAGAAGCCGTTATCTTCGCGCCACTGGTAGTAACCGATCCACACGACGACCGACGCCAGCGCGTGCGCGATGTCGTTGATCTCCATGCCGTAAAGCTGCGACGGGTGAACTTTGATGTCCTCTTTGGGCAGCCCCGCCCACAACGGATGGGTGATGATCTCCTTTTCGAGGTCGAGCAGCAGGCGCAGGCTAACATACAAAAAGTTGCCGCTGCCGCACGCCGGGTCAAGCACCCGGAT
>JACSRG010000652.1 GCA_014879865.1 Anaerolinea sp. | reverse complement strand
GCGCCTCGGCGTCGGCAATCGCGTCGCGCAGCATGTCCGCATCCGCGATCATGTCCATGCGGCGGTAGTAGATTTCCGCCTCGCGCCAGCACGCCAGCGCCCCCGCCAGATCGCCGGAGTCTTCGAGGGCATTGCCGAGATTACCCTGCGTCCTGGCGTAGTCGAGCGGAGCACTAGTGGGTGTTCGGTACTTAAGAGCTTCGTCATAAGCGCTAGTAGCGCGGTAGAGATTTTCCGCTCGGTCTTCTGCATCTTCGACCTGTGCCAAGTCCGCGTAAACAAGTCCGAGGTTGTTCTGCGTCGTGGCATAGGCAAGCGGGGCGGCATCGGACGTGTAGAACTGGAGCGCCGCTTCGTAGGCGGCGATGGCGCGGCGCAAGTTTTCCGCCCGATCCTCGACTGCCGCCAAGTTCCTGTAGGCAGCGCCGAGGTTGTTCTGCGTCATGGCGTAGGCGAGCGGGGCGGCGGCGGGCGTCCGGTAATTGAGGGCTTCCTCGTAGGCGGCGATAGCGCGGTGCAGATTCCCCGCCCGGTCTTCGATCTCTGAAAGGTTGCGGTAAGCAACGGCGAGGTTGTTCTGCGTCGCCGCGTAGTCGAGCGGGGCGGTGGCGGGCGTCCGGTATTTGAGGGCTTCCTCGAAAGCGGCGATGGCGCGGCGCAGATTTCCTGCACGGTCTTCTACACCAGCTAAGTTAGCGTAGGCAGTTCCGAGATTGTTCTGTGTCATGGCATAGTCGTACTGGGCGGCGGCGGGCGTCCGGTACTTGAGGGCGTCCTCGTAAGCGGCGATGGCGCGGCGCAGATTCCCCGCCCGGTCTTCTACCCCCGCTAAATTTAGGTATGCAATGCCGAGACTGTTTTGCGCGTTGGCACGTAGTTCGTCTGGGTGGTTGACGAGCGCAGCGGTTACGCGCAGCATCCCGTAAATGTACTGTCGGAAGCGCCCGCGATTAACGAGAAAGTTGTCGCATTCGTTCGCCAGCCACAGCGCGGACTCGGCATCCTTGTTCAGCGCCCACTCGAATGCCGCCGTCAGGTTGTCCGACTCGACATCCAAGCCCGCGTAGTCCTGCCGCTCTCGATGCCCCCGCGCCAAAGCGAAATAGTAGTCGTAATGCGGCTGGCGCGCGGACTCGTCCTCTCCCACTGCGGCGACCACCAGCGGGTTGATGCTGTAGCGTCCTTCGCGGAAGGTGACGAACTGCCACGTTTGTAGGGCGTTCAGCCGTTCGTCGAGCGTGTCCTCATCCAGCGTCGCGTTTGCCAGTAAGTCGAGCATCGCGCCAAGCCGTTGACTTAACGTTGGCTGATCGCTTGGCTGCGCACCTTCGACCAAGCCAAGGATCACGCCCGCCGCGAAATACGTAAAGCCGCCGCGACAGGTATTCAGCCGCTTGAGCGCCGTTTCACTCTCCGCGCCGTGCTGCTCGACCATCTGGCGCACCGTCTGGCGGATCATGCCGTCCAGCGCCGCCTGCACATCCGCGCTTTTGAACGCTTCCAACTCGCGGATGACTTTCTCCACCGGGAAACGTTTCAGCTTGCCGACGGCGAATTCGATCAGGCGCGGGTGCTGCTTGGCGGCGGTTGCCAGCCGTTCGGCGTGGGGCGTCAGGTCGATTTCGATGCCGAACGCCTTGCCCATGTTCACGACGACTTCGCGCGCCGCATCGCGTTCGAGCGTTTGCGGGTGAAATTCGCGCCCCATGACGATCCCCGCCCATTCGACGCGCCCGGTGATCAGCACGCGCGCGCCGGCTTGATGCAGGTCGTTCGCCAGCTTGACGTAGTCGGCTTGGCGCGTCCCCGGTTCGACCGACTCGGCGTTGTCCAGCACGACGATCAGCTTGCGTCCATGCACAGCCACCAGCACATCCCGGCGTGAGGCGGTCACGGGCAGGGCGCAGTGCTCACGAAGCAGCGCCAGCGCCTCCTCTGCCGTCGAGAACTCGCTGCACACATGCCAGACCGCGCCGTCCGCCCACTCGTCTTTGAGCACGACCTCCGCCGCGAGGCGTGATTTGCCCAAGCCGCCGACGCCCAGCACACTGGTAACGCCCTGACTCAGCAGTCCGGTCACGCGGGCGAGGTCGGCGTCACGTCCGCTCATCTCGATCCGCGTCAGACGCGGATCGATGCTCCCGGTCAGGTGGAATTCGGTCAACGTGGTCGGCGCAGCCGGGTCAAGCGGACGTTCCCCCTTGATCGCCGCGATCAGCGCGGACAACCCCGCCTCGAAATCCTTGCTTAAATCGGCGTACTGGATCGTGCGCAGGCGGTAGGGGAACTGTTCGCGCGGGACAGGCTCGATCAGCGCGACGTACAGCCGCTTGTCGAGCGCGAGGATCGTGCGTAGTTCGGGGCGAATCTCGTTCCGGTTGGCGGATCGCGGAGAGAGGATATACAGCCCCGCGTTACAGGCGGTCAAAGCCGTCTGGATTTCGGTTTCCCAGTCCATTCCCGGCAGGATGTCCTCATGATCGACCCACGCAGGAATCCCGGCAGCTTCGAGGCGATCATGACGAGTGCTGACGACGAGATCGTCGGTGGTGGCGTGGCTAACGAACAGGTGAGTCATCGGCGCGCTCCTGAACTCACCTTAGTGTAGCACATAGGCTGCCGGACTGCCGTCAGTCGAAGAGAACTTGTCTTACTGCGGTTCGAGCCAATAGGCGTTGTCGAGTCCCTCGGCTGTCCAGCCAACCGCGCCTGCATAGTTGACCTGATACCAGACCATGCCATCGACGCATACGCCGTTCGACAGCACGCTGAACGTCCCGCCCGCCGGGATCAAGCGCAGGAAGCGCGCATTCAGCGACGGATCGACGCGCATCCGGTTGGGCAGACCGGGAGTCACGCGCCCGTACCCGCCCGCGACCAAGCGCGGCGGCAGCGTACAGGTGATCGGCGTGGGGGTGGGCGGCGGCGTCGGGCTGACCGGTTCCGTCCAATACGTGCTCCACTGCCCTTCGGGCGTCCACCCGCTGATGCTGCCATAGCTCACGTACCACCATGTGATGCCGCCGCTGCACGCGGGTCCGCTCAACACGGTGAACACACCGCCCGCCGGGATGTAGGCGAGGATCGCGTTGCCGGGTCCCTGCTCCGGCGCGACCCGGATCACGTTGGGCAGACCGGGCGTGACGCGTCCCTGAGCGCCCACCGCCAAGCGCGCGGAGACACTCATACAATAGGCTTGCGCGTGCGCCGTTGTCGTGCTGATCAGCGTCACGCTGAGGAGCGTCAGAAAGATGAAAAGTGTTCGCCGAACCATGATGCGTCCTTGAAAGTCTTGCACATTACTCGCCTTTAATTATTCAACAGAACTGGCGAAAAATCGCAGTTGTTTAGCTGACGTTTGCCCAACGCTTGAAGATCGCTACAATACCCTTGCGCCAAGCTAGGAGACGCCCACTATGACCAGACCCCTCGCCGGTATTCGCATTCTCGATTTGACCCGCCTGCTCCCCGGCGGAGTCTGCACGATGCTCCTTGCCGACATGGGCGCGGAGATCATTAAGATCGAAGCGCCGGACGGCGGCGATTATGCCCGCTGGATGCCCCCGCTGATCGACGGGCAGGGCGCATACTTCGCGGCGACCAATCGCGGCAAGAAAAGCGTCATCCTCAACCTGAAAGACGCGCAGGGACAAGCCATCTTGCGGCGCATGGCGGCGCGCGCCGACGTGCTGATCGAGAGCTACCGCCCCGGCGTAATGGATCGGCTGAACGTCGGCTACGAAGCGCTGAAAAAGCTCAACCCCCGGCTGATCTTCTGCGCGCTCTCCGGGTGGGGCGCGGACGGCGCGTATGCCGAGCGCAGCGGGCATGACCTGAACTACGCCAGCGTCGCGGGCTTGATCGGCGAGATGAACACGCCGCAGCCGATGGGCGGTCAGGTAGCGGACATCGGCGGGGCATACGCTGCCGCCGCCGGGATCAGCGCGGCGCTGGTGGGACGTGAACGCACAGGCGAAGGGGCATTCCTCGACATTTCGCTGTTCGAGTCGGCTCTCCCGTTCATGGCGCTGGCATGGGTCGAATCCGTCCTCCCCGGCGATCACACGCGCGGCGGCTTGAGCGGCAAGGTCGCGTGTTACAACGTCTACACGGCGTTAGATGGTCGCGCGGTGGCGCTGGCGGCGCTCGAACCGAAATTCTGGGCGAACTTCTGCGGCGCGGTCGGACGCCCCGACCTGATCGACGGCTACACCGATCCCGGTCGCCAGCGCTACCTGACCGACGAACTGGCGCAGATGTTCGCGCTCAAGACCGCCGACGAATGGGGCGAACTGCTCGAAGGCGCGGACTGCTGCTTCACGCGGGTCAACACGCCCGCACAGGCGCTCAACGACCCGCATGTGCGCGGACGCCAAGCGCTCGGCTTGACGTGGTCGGGCGTGCCGTATCTGCACAGCCCGATCCGCATGAGCGGCGATCTGCCGTCGATCACACCCGCGCCGGGCTACGGCGAACACACGCGCGCCGTGCTGCTCGACTTCGGCTACACCGACGCCGAAATCGACGTGCTGTGCGCCGCCAGCGTGATCAAAGAGTAAAGAAAAGAAATCAACCACAGAGAACACAGAGAGCGCAGAGAAAATAGTAATTTTTCTCCTTTGCGCTCTTTGCGGTTCAATTTCTTTTCTTTCCTCTCTCTGTGTTCTCCGTGTTCTCTGTGGTTC
>JACSRG010000923.1 GCA_014879865.1 Anaerolinea sp. | reverse complement strand
CATGCGCTCGAACGCGGCGCTGCGATTGATCACCGGGTCATAGCGGGCAGGCGCTTGGATCAAGCCCGCGAGCATCGCCGCCTCCGGCAGATTCAGGCTCTCGGCGCTGTGACCGAAGTAGAACTGTGACGCCGCCTCCACGCCATACGACTGGTTGCCGAAGAAGATTTCGTTCAGGTACAGTTCGAGGATGAAGTTTTTGTCGTAGCGGCGCGCGATCTCGGCGGCAATGATAATCTCTTGCAGCTTGCGTTCCGCCGATACGGTCGTGTCTTGCAGCACCAAGCTGCGCGCGATCTGCTGCGTGATCGTGCTTGCGCCGGATTGAATATCGCCCGCCGTGATATTTTGCAGGAAGGCGCGCGTGATGGCGACCAGATCCCAGCCGGGATCGTCGTAGAAGCGTTCGTTTTCCGTCGCGACGACGGCATGAATCATATACGGCGAAATCTGCTCCAACGGGAGCGAGGTCCGTGCGCCACCGCTGCGGCTGTTGAGTTCCGCAATCACGCTGCCGTCGGCGGCGAGGATGCGCGCCGTCTGGAACTGCGGCGTGTAGTTCGCCAGCGCGGCGATCTCATCCTGCCACGGGCTGGCGAGGCTGTTGTAGTACAGCACGCCGATGATGATGATCCCTGCCAGCACCAAGAAGGCGATGCCGATCAGCGCGGCGGCGATCAACACGCCTGTGCTCAACGTGCGGCGGCGTTCGTCGGCTTTGACCTGATCCGCTGCGCCGCCGGAGGGCGCTGCACCCGGCTGGTAGGGTGGCGCGGTCGGCACGGCGGGACTAGGGACGTAGTTGTAATTTGCTTGATAGTCCACCGCGACCGCCGGATTGACCTGCGTCACGTCGCTCACGGGCTGCATGGGCACGGTCGGGTTGGTGTACGGGTTGACCGGGACAGTCGCCTGTGAGGCGGGATCGTTCATGAAAACCGCGCCGGCACCCGGAATGGTATAGTCGGGGTCGGTCATCGGCACTTGTTTCGGGATGAAGCCCTGATCGGTCACGGGCGTCGTCGGCACGGTGCGGTCGCCGAAGTCTTGATCGAGCGCGGACGCAGCGCCCGCTTGCGGCGCTTGTGCCGCCAGCACGGCGGGAACGGCTGCCACCCATGCGCCGTTTTCGTAGCGATACCATGTGTCCGTCTCGACGCCGAGCATCCACCAGACCTGACTCTCGTCCAGTACCATCTGGCTGCGCAGTTCGGTTTGAAGCTGTTCGCGCGTCATCAATCCGGCGCGGTAGCGTTCGCGCAGACTACGCACGTTCGTTTCGGCGGTGCGGAAGCGTGTCGCCAATTCTTCCTGTGCGGGGGTCAGCGCGCTTGTGCCGCCGAAAGCGCTGGCAGCAGGTTCTGCCTGCACGCCCGACTGTCCTTGCAGTTCGGCGAGGGCGCGGCGCGCATATTCCGCCGGGTCATCGGCGGTCGGCATTTGACCGATGGATGCGGCGGCGCTGGCAGCGGCGGCGACTTCGACCGCGTCATCTTCCTCGGCGGGCTGCGCTTGCAGCTCAGCGAGGGCGCGGCGCGCATATTCCGCCGGATCGGTGATCGGCGCGGCGGTTTCCGGCGTGGTCGTCTGCTGCACGGGCGTCCCGCCAGACGAACGGTCGGCGAGGCTCGCCAGCGCGATCAACTCGCTCATGCTAAAGGTTTCGTCGTCTTCGTCTTCGATCAGGGGAAGCGCAGCACCGGTATCATCGCCGAAAGGCAGCACAGGCTCGACGATCTCGTCGGCTTCGGCTTCCGCTTCTGCTTCAACTTGAACTTCCGGTTCGGTGTCAACTTCTGCCGCTGGCGGTTCAGCGGGTTTGTAGGTGGTTTCTCCGGGACGGGGCTTGCGCCATGAACTTTCCCCGGTGGATTCTGTGGCGCTTTCAGCCGAAGGACGCCAGCGATTGGTCACAGAAGCCGCGCTCGGACGCGCTGGCGGTGCATCCGACTTGCGCCACGAGGAACCTCCCGACTGATTCGCGGGTCTCTTCCATCCACCGCTGGACGACGGCTGCGCTTGACTTTGGTCGCTGCCGCCTTGCGGCTCATCCGCATTGAAGTAGAAAAGGTGATCCAGCATACCCGCACCCTTCGTCTCGCTTGTTTGAATAGTCTAACGAAGGATTATATCGCAAAACGCCGCGATCTGCTGACCTTAGTGATCCCACCAGAAGGTGTCATAACCATCCGCATCGACGCTCATTTCGCGGGTCGCGCAGTACTCGGTTTGATTATGATGCGCGTTCTTGATCGTCAGCGTCTTGTCACTGTCGCGGGCTGCCCCATCACGCATGGCGGCATCGCGGATGGCAGCTTCGACGGCATGGGCGATATGCGGGTCTTTCAACTGCACTGTATCGTCGTCATCCAACAGCGCCATGCTCGTGTGTTCTTGCGTATCGGGGAGTTCACCATCGAGCGCGATCACGATCACGCTGACATTGTCCTCGCCGCCGCGCGCATTCGCCAGCGCGATCAGGTCGTCGCCTGCCGTATCGGGATCGGGCGCGTCGGAGACGATCCGCGCGATTTCGAGCGGTTTGACGTGCCGCGTCAGTCCATCCGAACACAATACGAGGCGGTCTCCTGCCCGCAGACTCGCCTCGTAAATATCCACTTCGACATCTTCATGTTGACCGAGGGCGCGATACAGGACATTGCGCATCGGGTGTTCCGTCGCCTGATCCGGCGTCAGGTGACCGGCAGCCACCAGCGCCTCGACAAACGTGTGATCGGCGGTGATCTGCGTGATGCGCCGCGATACCCCATCGATCAAATAGGCGCGGCTGTCCCCGACATGCGCGACAATCGCGCTCGTGCTGCGTACCAGCGTCAGTGTGACCGTCGTCCCCATCCCCCGCAGTTCAGGGTTGATGGCGGCGCGCTTGACGATATTGAGGTTCGCCAAGCGGATCGCGTCACACAACTTCTCCACGATCACATCGTCATGCAAAGTATCGAGGCGCTGATCGCCTGCTTCCAACACCATCTGCTGCTGAATAGCATCGACCGCAATTCGGCTGGCTTCTTCCCCGGCGACCGCCCCACCCATCCCATCGGCGACCACCGCGAGAACATACTCATCATCTGCCCACAGCTGTACGGTATCTTCATTGTTCTCCCGCACCTGACCAATGCTGGTGTGGGCGCTGCTGCGAAGCCGAATTTCGCTGTCCGAACTAGCCATTCAGGACTCCCGAACTGTCTGTTTTACTTATTCTACTCAAGGCAAAAGTCAGGACAAGCATGTTTCACTTTTGTGACATGTGCCGCCCATCACCTTAAACGATTACACATATTCAGTATACATCAATCATGCGCTGTCAACGTATAGACAAGGTTTGAACCCACCGACTCTATCACTGGGCGTTAATTATCG
Organism: Anaerolinea sp.; assembly: GCA_014879865.1. Classification (GTDB taxonomy): domain Bacteria; phylum Chloroflexota; class Anaerolineae; order Aggregatilineales; family Phototrophicaceae; genus Flexifilum. Next base: position 1,313 of record JACSRG010000923.1, on the reverse strand, counting down.
CTGGACGCACCGCAAATCGTAAATCTTTCCCCCTGTCCGCTGACCTTTAGGAATGGTAGAGTCGGTCGGTTAGTTGAATATCGTCCGGAAAAACGGTATGACTCAAATCGCTGATCTGTATCGCATTGACAACTTTATCGACACCTTCGCGCTCGGACATTACGCGCGCGTGCTGCACGCGCAGGATCACGTCAAAGATCGGGTCGTCGCGTTCAAGGTCATGCGCCCGGAACACAGCGCCCCGGATGACGATCCGCGTTGGGAGTACCGCGCCTTCGCCAACGAAGCCGATCTGCTGCTCAAACTAGGGGATAGTCCGCACGTCGTCAAGCTGTACGACTGCGGGTATGTGTCGGCGCGCGCCGAAGCGCCCATCAACGGCGACATCGAGTCCTTCGGGACGGACAGCGCCGCTTTTGCCCGCGAACTGACGACTTTCTCCGAGCGCGGCTGGCGTCCGTACCTCGCGCTCGAATACCTGCCCCGCTCCAGCAACCTGTTCTACCAGATGCGCCCCGACAAACAGGGCTTGCGGCTGCGGCTGCCCACCGAAGAAGGCTTAGCGCTGGCGCTGCAATTCGCGGAACTGCTCAAGCTGGCGCACAGCCGGGGCATCGTCTACATGGATCACAAGCTCGAACACGTCTACTGGGACGGGATTCACCTGCGCATCATCGACTTCAACAGCTCGCGTTTGCTCGAAAAGGGGCGCGATCACACCCAGATATTCCGCACCGACGTGCATAACCTGTGCGTGGGGATTCTCTATTCGATGTTCACGGGCTTGTCGCCGCAGAAGACGACGCTCCGCCCACAGCCGGGGAGCATCAACGATGTCGAGGCGCGTTATCAGGACATCACCGCGCTGGATTTCGGCGTCGAGCCGACCCTCAGCGGCGCGCTGCAAGACCTGCTTCAGCGCGGCGCGGCGCTCCAGCTAGAACGGGTAGACGAGTTCATCGACGGGCTGCGGGCGGTGGGGATCATTCACGGGTGGGATTTCCCAAACTACACCTCCAACCCGATCAGCCGCGATGTGCGCTCACAGATGCGCGCCGGGATCAGCCGGATTCGGCGCGGGCAGGATTTTCTGCGCGAGGCGCGCGACGTGTTCCGCGAAGCCGCGATTCAGGACGGCATCCCCGACGACTTGGAGGCGGAACTCAAGCGGCTGGTCAAGTCGGTCAACGAGATGCTGCAAAACCGCGTCATTCCGTAGAGGCGAACTAATCCTTAGAAGCCATATGAAAATTACCCCTCAGCCCCCAACCTAGCAGGGGTAGGTATTTCATTATTCCTCCCGTACCGCAACC
>JACSRG010000492.1 GCA_014879865.1 Anaerolinea sp. | reverse complement strand
GCCATCGCCGACGCCATGCCCATATCGCGGAAATTGAACGCTTCCTGATAAATCTGCCAGTTCAGGAATGTTCCAGCGTCGGTCGGGGTGGGGATGAACGCCGCCACTTCGAACGCTTGCAGCGCGCCGATCAGCGCGGTGATCAGGTTGTAGAACAGCGCCGGACTCAGCATGGGGATGGTGACGTTGCGGAATTTCGCCCAGTCGCCGCCGCCGTCGATGTCCACCGCTTCGTATAACTCTTTGGGGATACCTTTCAGCCCTGCCAGCAGGATGACCGAGTTCGCGCCGAACACACCCCACAGGCTGATGATGATGAACAAGACCGGCGACAAGCCCGGATTGGTCAACCACTGCGGCGTGGGAATGCCGAAGACATTCAAGAAGGGGGAGAGCGCGCTGTTGACGATCCCGCTTGACGAGAACATCCAGCGCCAGAGCAGCGCCGTCGCGACGGCGGGCAGCACGGCGGGCAAATAATAGAGCACGCGCCAGAAGCCGACCCCGCGCACACTCTGGTTGAGCAGCAGCGCCACGCCGAGCGCGCCGATCAGCCCCAGCGGCACGGTCACGACGGCGTAGATCACCGTCAGACGCATTGAGCGCCAGAAATCTTCTTCACGCGCGCCGAGGACGAAACCGCCGTCGCCGATTTGCACGCGGATGATTTCGTCGTGACGCGGCGGCAGCACATCCGAACTGCGCTGATCTGCCGATTCCAGCGTTCCGAACGACACGTCGAATAGGTCGGCGTAATTCTCCGTGCCAATCCATTCCGGCGCGCTGAACAGGTTGTAATCGGTGAAGCTCAAGTAGAGGGATGCGCCGATGGTGAATACGTTGAAGATGAGAAACCCGATCACCCATGGCGTCACCAGTGTGCGCCCCGCTGCCGCTTCCGGGCGCGCGCCGAGCCTAAGCTGCACCCGGTAGAAGACGAACATGATCGCCGCCAACCCGACGGCGACCAAGCCGTAACGGATCAGCGTGGGGATGTAAGTATTGAGCACGCTCAGATCCATTCAGGGTCTCCTTACAAAATTAGTTTGGGAATAAACAAAGTGCCCTTACCCCGCCGCTGTCGGAGAGGTAAGGGCAAGAGTGGTGAATTAGTCGCTGAGTGTTTCTTCCAGATCGGGGCGGACTTCGGCGGCGAGTTCGGCGACGCTCAAATCCGTCTCGCGGTTTTGCAGCGGACCCCAGAATTCGCTCCAGAAGACCGAGTCAAATTCGGCGTAGTTGCCGAAGATCGGCAGGGCGCGCATATCCTGTGCCGCCGCGATGAGCGCTTCGGCGCTGGCTTCCTTGCGCGGTTCGGCACTGACGAGGTGTTCGACCGTCGCCTGCGAGATGCGCGGCGAGACGATCTTCCAGCCCTGAATCGCTTCCGTCAGCGCGACCAATGCGGCGCAGGCTGCTTCGGGGTTGGCGGTATTGGCATTGATGACCGTGCTGGCGTTCCATGCGAACGTCGTAATGCTGCCGGTTTCCGGGTGCGCCGGGACGTGGATCACGCCTACATCCAGCCCTTCAACGCGATCCAGATCATCGGCTGCGCCGCCCATGAACATGGCGATCTTGCCGGCTTTGAACATTTCGCCGAAGCCCTGTTCGGAGATGACTTCATTGCTCGGCGACATTTCCGGGTTGAACTGCGTGCTCAGGTAGAATTCGAAGCCTTCGACAAATTCCGGGCTGTCGATGGGTACGCTGGTGAAATCTTCGGAGATCAACTCGCCGCCTGCCTGCCAGACGAAAATGAACGGCGGGGGCCAGCCATTATTGATGAAGCCCCATTGATCGACATTGCCGTCGCCATCGGTGTCCTGCGTCAGCGCCATCGCCTTCTCGGTGAAGTCGTTCCATGTCCAATCGTCCTGCGGGTACTCGACACCGGCGGCGTCGAACAAGCCGCGATTGAAGTAGACCACGACGGGCTGCGCGATCCACGGTAAGCCGTAAACGTGATCTTCAAAGCGGTTGACCGCCAGAACGCCGGGGTAGTAGTCGTTCAGGTCGCCTGCGGTCTGCGGCGCGGCATTGGCAACCGCATCGCACGTATCGACCGGGTAGAAGACACCTTCCGATGCCAGCGCCATATGGTTTTGATCCATCCAGTACAGGTCAGCGCCCGTACCGCCGGCGATCTGCGTTTGCACCTGCGTGTAATAGTCGCTCGGGATCGGTTCGTGAATGATCTGATAGTCGGTCTGGCTGGCATTGATTTCGTCGATCAGTTCTTGCAATTCGGCGGATTCATCCACGCCTGCCCACGTCGAAATTCTGACCGTGACGGGGTCTTGTGCCAGTACGCTGCTGAGGGAAAGTGACAGCAGCAGCACCAGCGCGAGTACAGCAAAACTAGAGCGTTTCATCGCGTTGTCCTCTCATACAAATGACGGGCAATTTAGTCGTAATACTGCGCAACAAAAGCCGGGGTGTATGCTATACTGTTCACCTCCTTGGCGCGGTAGAGTGGCGCTCTACCATCTGGACAGGGACAATCACTTCCGAAGCCAGCAGGTCGGGATCATGAAGCAGCATCAGGATGCGGTGCGCCGCTTCTTTTCCCATCTGCTGGCGAGGAATACGGATGGTGGTGAGCGGGGGATCGTTGAGTTCCGCCCACGAAATATCGTCGAAGCCGATGACGCTCAGGTCTTCCGGCACGCTTTTGCCGCGCCGGTACGCTTCACGGATCGCGCCAATCGCCATCGAGTCGTTGACCGCGCAGATCGCGGTGATTTCGGGATGCGCTTCCATTAGTTGACGGTAGGCTGCCCGCCCCGACTCAATCGTCGTCTCGCTCATGTGTACGATCATGCTCTCGACCACGCCGAGTGCCCGCTGATAGCCCCACATGCGCCGTGTCGTGCTCGCCCAGTCGAGCGGACCGGCGATCACGCCGATGTGCCGATGCCCCAGATCGAGCAAATACTGCGCCGCATGAAACGCGCCGGTTTCGTCGTCGCTGTTGACGCAGTTGACCGGCGAGAAGCCGAGGCGGTTATCGACCAGCACAACGGGCAGCTTGGTGTTGAGCATGGCGGTGATGAACCCGGCGGGGATGTCGGGTCCGGCGAGGATCATCGCGTCGATACGGCGTTCGCGCACAAAGCGAAAATCGACCGGACGGGCGACGGTATCCAGCGTGAGCGTCTCGAAGGCGACGTGGTAGTCCGTCCGCGCGATCACCTGCTGCGCGCTGTGCAAAATCTCGGTGTAGAACGGGTCAGCCGCCGCCGGGAGACCGGCTTTTTGCAGGAAGAAAAAGCCGATATTGAATGTCTGCGAGGTTGCCAGCGCGCGTGCGGTGACATTCGGCGTGTAGTTCAATTCGCGAGCTTTGGCGATGATCTTTTCGCGGACTTCGGCGCTGACGCCCGGACGGTCATTGAGTGCGCGCGAGACGGTTGCGCCGGAGACGCCTAATGATTTGGCAATTTCATCAACAATCGACATCTGTAATGCTCATCAAAAGACTATTTAACGTAACCGCTTGCGTTGTTCTTACGTTTAGACTATAGTGAAGATCATAGGGGTTGTCAAGAGCACCAAAAAAGGCAGTTATCGGATGATACAGGTTGCACAATTATCTTTCCCCCTAGATGAAACCCTGACACACACGCGCGAGGATGACGGTTGCTCGTGGGCAGCCGCCTTGACTCCCGCACAGGGCGGCGTGTGGATCGACGTGACTCTCAGCGTGACCCGTGAACTGAGCCTCAACCCGTCAATGATCGTGTGGCTCGGCGCGCTGGATAACCTGAACGACCGGCAGGCGCACACATGGCGGCAGACCATCCTGCGCGCACCCACGACCAATCAAGGCGGACTCGGCGGTAACGATCTCCCCGCCGGTTACCTGTACGATCATGCGTCGCGTACCGAAACCATCGTCTACTTTCCGGCGGACAGCTTGAGATGGTCGCCGCAGCGCTTGTATGAACTGGCGATCCGCGAAGTCGTCGAGTATCGCCCCGCGCCGCGCTACGGCATCGGCTTGATTCCGAACACACCCAACCCGAATTTTATATTTGTGCCCGGTAAACACGTCTTTCGCTTCTGGCTGCGCCAGCGCCCGCTCGATCACATCCCTGATCCGTGGGAAGCACAGCGCTTCTTGATCGAAGCGGTCGCGCCGCTGCTCGACCAACAGCCCACGTTGATCCCTGATGTGCCGGAGTGGGGCGACATGGCACGGGGCACGCTGGCAGACCTGCATCACGAGGCGTGCTGGGTCGAAGTGAGCGGCAAGATCGGGCTGCGGGCGTACGTCAAAGGGAGTTCGGCGGTGAAGCGCGACGAGGCGAAAGGCTTCGAGCTGATGACTCAGCTTGACGTACTGCTGCCGCTGCTGCACTGGCGCAGACAAACCGGCGAGACGGGCGCGGATGGGATCATCGCGCGTCTGCTCGACGCCGTGCGCGCCTTCGACGTGATGCGCCTGTATCACTACATCCCGAACCATTACCCGTATGCCGTGAGCGATACATTGATGGATACGTGGTATTTCTACGAAAACGCGCTGATCAAGCTCCCATGGGTCGCCGCGCTGACCGACGATGCCGACCTCAAACAGCGTTTCCTGACCGCGCTCGAAGGCGGGCGCGAACTGGCGCGCAACACGCATTACCTGCTGCCGCTGTTCGCGGACGCGGATGGCTGGAAGCCGCGCGGCAGTCTGCTCAATGTGAGTGTCGGCGGCATGTACGCGGCAGCTTGTGTTCTCGCCTACCAGATGACGCACGACCCCGCGCATGTGCAAGAAGCGCGCCTCGCCTTGAACGCGCTGCATCAGCTTCCACCGCATCTACTGACGCACGAGCCGCAGCAGCTTTCGTTCGCGGCGGCGGCGTCAGCCTACCTCGCCGATTTCGTCACACCGGGAGATTACGTCAACTTGTCGCTGCGCATGGGCTATTGGGACACAGACCCCGCCATGCCGTATTACGATCCGCGCGGGATGTTTCAGGCGTGCGCGTCGCTGTGTTACCCGGCATACAAAGAAAATGTCGAGGTGATCTGGGCATGGTCGGAACTGCTCAACCATGACGAAGTCCGGCGCGCGCTGCCTGCCGCTTTGATGGCTGCCTGCGCCAATTTGCAGCGCTGTCACAACTACGCCTTTTTTGACGCCTTCCTGCCGGAGTCGCTGCGGCGCGGTCCCTGCCCGAATATCCCCTACGAAGACCTAGCGACTAGTGAATTCACGCACACCGCGACGCTCGGCAAAGAATTGTACGGCGCGGGTGAGGTCTTCTGGAGCGCGCTCCTGTTTGACCGTCCGCGCAGCCTAGACGCCGTGCCTGCCGATGTGCTGACATTTTCGCTCAATGTGCCGTGCCTCCGCTTGAATCTGCGTGAGCATCAACGCCGCCGCTGGCTTGTCTATAACCCGCGCCTGACCCCGGTCGAACTCCGGGGAGTGACCGATCTGCTGCTTGCGCCGCAGTCTGTTCAACTTGTAGAGGAAGCATGATGTCGATCTTCACCCGCCATGCCCTGAATCCGTTGATCACGCCCGACCACCTGCGCTCGTCCCGTCCGGACTACGCGGTGATCGGCGCATTCAACGCGGGGGCGATCCGCTTTGGCGCTGAAACTCTGCTGCTCGTGCGCGTAGCGGAACGTCCGCTGGCGACGGACGCAGGCTGGATCGCCTGTCCGTATTTGAACGACTTAGGCGAGATCGCGCTGTTCCACGTGCGCAGCGACGACCCGGCTTACGACACCCGCGACGCCCGTTTCGTGCGGCATCAAGCGACAGGTGCAGTCTACTTGACGAGCATCAGCCACCTGCGCTTGGCGCGCAGCGCGGACGGTGTGCACTTCACGGTCGAGGAATCACCGTTTCTCAAATCGGAAACGGGTTACGAGACGTTCGGCGTGGAAGACGCGCGGATCACCTGCATCGACGAGACGTACTACGTCAACTACTCGGCGGTCAGCGCGCATGGCATTGCGACCGGGTTGATCGTGACGCGCGATTTTCGCAGTATCACGCGGCAGGGGATCATCTTCCCGCCGTCGAACCGCGATGTGACCATCTTCCCGCAGCAGATCGGCGGCAGGTACGTCTGTTATCACCGTCCCATGCCGGGAGAATTTGGGAGTTACAACCTATGGATGGCGACCTCGCCCGATCTCGTGCGCTGGGGCGATCACCGGTTGGTGCTGCAAGGCAGCGCCGCCGGATGGGATTCCGGGCGCGTGGGTGGGGGCGCGCCGCCGATCTGGACGGAGCAGGGGTGGCTGTCGATTTACCACGCGGCAGATCGCCAGCATCGCTACTGCCTCGGCGCGTTTCTCGCCGCGCATGACGATCCCGCGCGGGTAATCGCCCGCAGTCGCCAGCCGATCTTCACGCCGGAAGCGCCCTACGAGACCAGCGGTTTTTTTCCGAATGTGGTATTTACGTGTGGCGTTGTCGTGACGGACGGGCTGATCCGCATGTACTACGGCGCTTCGGATGACTGCATCGCCCTTGCCGAAGCGCCGCTGTCAGACGTGCTGGATGTGCTTACCCGCTAGCTACTCGCCGGTGATGCCGGTCATCTCGACCGACTCGACAAACCAGCGTTGGAGCACGAAGTACATCACCAGCAGCGGCAGGATGTTCAAGAACGTGCCGCTCATCTTGACCGCCTCGTTCAAGCGGTCGAAGATGTTGACCGTTCCCACCGGATACAGATTTTCGTATGCCGCCGTGAAGCGCGAAAGCTGCATGGGCAGCGTAGTTATGCCGCCTTCGAGATAGATCGACGTTAAGAAGGTCTCATTCCAGTACCACACTGTGCCAAAGATGAACGAGACGATGTACGCCGGGATTGCCGACGGTACGGCGACGGCGAGGAAGATGCGCCAGTCCGATGCGCCGTCCAAGCGCGCGGATTCCTCCAATACTTTCGGCAGCGAGATGAAGCTCTGGTAGAAGATCAGGATGAAGATCGCGCTCCGGTAGCCTTGACCGAGCAGGGCAGGCAGGATCAGCGCCAGCGGGCTGCCGAGCAAATCCAGATCACGGTAACGCAGCATTTGCGGGATGAACGTGTTTTGCGGTGGGATGATGAACGTCGCCAGCAGCAGGACGAAGATGATCGGCTTGCCCCAGAAGCGATAGCGCGCCAGCCCGTAGCCGATCAGCGATGCGACGACGGTCTGGATCGCCGCCGGGGTGACGCTGATCACGGTGGAATTCAGCAGTGTGTCGGAATAACTCAACACGCGCAGGGCTTTGTCATAGTTGCCGAAGTAGAATTCCGTTGGCACCCACTGCACCATCGGGTTGAGCAGGTCACTGGGGCTTTTGATGCTGGTGACGAACATGAACAGCAGCGGTTGAAGATAGACGAAGCCGATGGCGATCAACAGCGCGTACAGGGCGATGCTGAAGGTCACGCCACGATGCGCGCGGCTGCCAAACAAGAAACCACGCACACGGGTTGTGACCGGATGATGAAAAACTGCGGTCATTGCGCTCATCGTGACTCCCGTCTTGCCCACTGCATCAGGGCGAAATAGACGACTCCCAGCAGGACGATCATGACGCCGAAGTAAATGAACGCCATCGCGCTGGCGTAGCCGATGCCGCCCTGAATATCGTAAGTCTGGTCGTAGATGTAGCGGATCACCTTGTTCTCGGAGAAGTGCGAGAGGGTGACGACGGTATAGATGGCGTTGACCACGGTCGCCGTCGAAAGCGAGGGCAGGGTGATCTTCCAGAAGGCTTCCCAACCGGACGCGCCGTCGATAGCTGCCGCTTCATAGATGCTGCGATCTACTTTTTGCAGACTCGACAGGTAGATCAAGATTTGCACGCCCGAAAACCACAGGATCAGGATGAACGAGGTCAGCAGGTATTCGACCGGAGTACGCAGCGCGCGCGGCAGTTCCTCCAAGAATTCGACTACCGCCGGAATGCTGGCGATCCCCGGTGCAGAGGCTGCTCCCTGCGCGGTCAGTTCGCGGATGACAGGTCCGCTGGTGATGACAATCGGCAGGAAGAAAATGACGCGAAAGAACCCCTTGAGCCTGAACTTAAGGTTCAGAAACATCGCGATCACCATCGCGAAGATCAGCACGATGGGCACCGACACGAGCGTCTCGACGGTGTAGGCGATCAGCAGTTCGATGAAATTGGGGTCGGTGAACAGGGCGCGCGTGTAGTTTGCCCAATCGACAAAGCTCAGGTTGATGCTGGTGGCAGTCACCGTGACCTGATTGAAACTGTAGCGCAGCGTCTCGGTCAGCGGCAGGAATGTGAACAGCGCAAAGCCTATGATCCACAGCAGGATGAATCCGTACCCTTGCAGGGCTTCACGGGTACGGAGACTGATCTCGCGGCGCGCGATGCGGCGATCTGTCATAGTCCATTCTCCACAAGCAAAGCGTTCTTCGCCTCGACGGTGATCGCACCTTGCACAAACGGCTGCTCGGTGTAGTTGACGATGATTTGCTGCCCGTTCGCGTAGGTCGTCACGAAGACTCCGTTCGTGATTTCGCTGTGAGCGACGATTTCCTGCCCGCGCACCGGGGCGAGCAGCGCATTCATCCAGTCGAAGGTACGCCGGACTTCATCCCCCCACTGGTTGTAATCGGAGGAGTAGAGCCAGCTAAACACAAACGTGTTCAACATGTTGGCGGTTGGTTCGTGCGAGAGGAAGTACGACGGGTAAATGCCGTACTCCACCTGCCGCAGTAGATCATCCTGCGTGTTCGACGAGAAGTTGAGCGCCGGTCCGTAATACGGGATGTAGCCCGCGAGCACAATCGGCAGGAACGGCACTGTCCCGGTCGTGAACGTGTAGCTGTTATCGCCCAAGGGCATGTCGTAATACGCCTGCGCGATGCCAAACATGTAATCGTTGGGACGGTAGAAGCCGAGGCGCTGCGGCGAGTCTGCCAGCATGTTCTGGTACGCGGCACGGGCAGATTCCCGGCTGAACGGCGGTTCGTTGCGGTAGTCGCCGTAGAGCACGAAGCCGATGCTGTCCAGCGCCAAGCCCGCGCCTAACTGCGCGGCAATATCGGCGGACAGGCTGGCGTAACGCGGTTGGAGCGCTTCCAGCGTGAAGTAATTGTTGTAGTAGCGACCGTATCCCTCGATGTCGATGTCGGTGATCGACATCGCTAAGTCGAAGCGGCTGGAATAGCCCGGTTCCCGCCAGAGCGCCGACTGTGGGTCGAAATACAGCGAAAACTGCCCGCCCGCCGCCGTGATCTCTTCACGCAGCGCGCGGAGGTCGCTCAGGCTGCCGAGACCGCCTTCCAGCGCCATCGAAGTCGGCGGCATACTCGTCGCGCCGTAGGGCTGCCAGCCATAGTAGATGACCTCGGCGTTCGGAAGCTGAAGCCCCGCGAGGATTTCGCTCATCTGGCTGACGGTCGTCATCGTCACGAAGCGATTCCAGAACAGAACCTGTTCTTTATCGCCGCCCAAGAATTCTACCCGCACGCCGATGTCCGGGTTGGTGACCTCATTCCGGCGCAGCAGGTTTTGTTCGACGAGATACTGCTGGTAGCCGCGCGCCATGCCGACGTAATCCGCCGCGTCCCCGGTCAAGAAGCGGTAGTGAATGACCGCGTCGAACTGATTCGGGTAGCGCTGAACGGTGGTCACGCCAGCGCCGGAACGATTGGTTGCTTGGAAGTAGGTCTGGTTGTAGATGAAGGCGTTGTACAGGAAGTTGAAATTGGTGATGATCCCCGCCGGGTGCACTTGAAGTTCACCGTAGGCAGCGCCCTTTTCGATCACTGAATAGAAGGCATTCTGTCCTTCGCCGTGTACCATGCCGAAGACCGGATACGAAATCGGGTTGGGCAGGGTGACGAACGGATCCCATGCTTGAATGCCGATCATGCCGAGATCGGGACCGTAGTAGCGTCCGATGTACATATTGTCGGCGCGGGTCGAGTCGCCGTAGCGAATGATGCTGCCTGTGCCATCCGGCAGGAACATATAACCGTCGATGGTGCTGCCGCGCGCCGCGCCGAGAAACGGATACAGGTAGACCCGTCCAAGACGAAAATCGGGATTATCCTCATGCATGGACGCAAACGGGATTTCGACGCGCACGCCGTCCGCCTCAAGCTGCACGATGAGCCCAAGCGTGATGCCGTATTCGGTGAAGTTCACCTGCGCCGAAACACCTTGCTCGACGGGCGTAACTTCCAGCGTGTGCTCGGCGTTGCCGATGGACACGCGCCGGTTGATCGCGCGCGCGTCGAGGTATTCGATGCTGATGCCGCTGCGGGCAAACGCCTGCCACGAGTTGTTGAGGCGATCCCCTTCGATGATCTCATCCAGTCCTGAATGCCACAGATAGCCGCTGCGCTTGTCCAGCAGCTTGAACGCCAGCGTGGTATCGTCAACGTAGAGCTGGAACAGCTCGTTTTCGCCCACCAGTCCATACGATGATGGGATGTCCTGCCGGGACGCCGAAGCACCGGCAGCGCCGGACGGCGGGAAGATCACCGCGAGGCACAGGAATGCCAGCACGAGCACGAACCAGCGGGCAGTGCGAGGTGAATGGAGGTTGAACTTATGCACGCAGACCGACCTCCCGAATAATGCCGAGGATGAACTCATACAACTGGTTGAACAGCACGTACAGGATGTAACCGGTCAAGAGGAAGATCGCCATCGTGAACAGCGTGAGCAGGATGTTTCGCGTCGTTTCGGAGACCGTGAAGTTGTGAATCTCCTTGACCATGATGATGAGCATCACGCCGATCCAGAACAGAATGAGCTGTGACGAGAAGGTGTAGATGAACTCCTCGTTGAGCGTCAGCAGGTTGGAGACGAGGATGATGGGCAAGCCGAACAGCGCATACGGAAACAGGCTGTACGCTGTGCCGATGATGACATCGCGCACCCGTCCTTCGCCGTCGCTGATGGTCGAGATCAAGTAGTTGGCGACATTCCACAGGATGATCGGCACAAGGGTGAAGGCGATTTCCGTCTCAAGGTTGATTTGCCATGAGGTGGAGAAGGGGTTAAACACGAACCCGGTCAGATACAGCGACAGGATGCGGACGATCAACACCCACGCGTAGATTAGGAAGGCAAACAGCAGACTGCCGCGCTGCCTCTGCTTGATATAGAAGAAGCTGTCCACAGGCTGGCGGATGAAGCGGAACATGAAGACGAAATCGTCTACGAGGTGGATTTTCTGCGCCCGCTTTAGCCAGCGGCGGAGCGGTTCGAGCCAGTCATAGCGCCGTTCAAGCCGTGTGAATACGCCGAAACCGACCCATCCGCCGAGCAGCACGCCGAGCGCGCTGCCCAGATAGCGCTGCAACACGGCGTTGCGCAGTTCCCAGAAGGTCTCCGAGTAGCCGTTGCGATCTTCGGCGTAACGGTAGAAGTAGAGGGCTTGGTTGAAGTCCTGTTCCTTATACTCGGCGTCGGCGAGGGCTTGGTAAGCCATAATCACCAGCCCATTGTAACTCAGCACTTCCTCGAAGTAGGGGCGCGCCTCGGCGTAGTAGCCATCGACGTACAGGCGCACGCCCTCGTGCAGGGTGCGCGCGAAATCCGTGACGCGGTAGGTGACGACGGCGTTTTTCTCTTTGTCGAGCACGTACAGGTCATCGCCCACACGCTCGATAGCCGTCGGGTTGCTTAACAGCCCAAGCCGCTGATCGCCCATGTCCTTGCCGCCAAACCAGAACAACATCGTCCCGTTGAGGTCGTATTCAAACATCGACCCATCGGCGTCCACCGCGATGATCAGCCCGTTGTCGTTGACTTCGATATCACGGAAGGTTCGCGAACCCCACATCCAGTCGTCAAATAGGTTTCGACCGGAAACAGTGAACTTGCGGATGGCGCGATCCCGCTCCGTGCCCGCCGTTACCGTGTAGACGAGCGATTGGCTGTCGATGGCAAGGTTGGACGGGGATGCCGCTTCGTTGCGAATGAATTGATCGAGCTGTTCTTCGGTCAGGAACAAGCGCTGCAAAATCATCTTGAGCGACATGTCCGCCGCGTTCGCGCCGAAGTAGCCGATGAAGTTGCCGTTGGTGTTCAGCATCACCAGACCGTCAACCGACCCCTCGCTGGAGACGTAGAGGTTTTTGCGGGCATCGACGGCGATCTTGCGCGGCAGGAACGAACGGTTCGCGCCGAACAACGGTTCGGAGGGGCGACCAAACTCGTTGATCAGATTGCCCTCGGCGTCCAAAATCACGATGGTGTTCTTGCTCGCATCGGCGATGTAGAGGGTGCCGTCTTCATCGACGAACAGCCCGGTGGGCGCGGCGAGGAGTCCGACCCCGAACTCCGCCGTGATGTTGAAGGCGGCATCGAGTTTGATGATGCGTCCGTTGCCCGTGTCGGCGATGTAGAGCGAACCATCCGGCGCATAATACATATCTTCGGGCGAAGAGACCGGCAGGTCGATCTGGTCGAGCGGCGTGTAGGCGTCCTGCGTCGGGAACAGCGAACGACCGGGACCGAGCGTCCATGTGGTGTAGGGCGAGATCGCGTGTGCGGGGGCGACTGCCACCGACAGCACGATCAGCAGAATCAGTACGCAGAGTATCTTTTTCATTTCAGCCCCGAATGCGACATGGTGCTCATCACTTGGCGCTGCAAGATGATGAAGATGATCAGGTTGGGAAGGAACATGATCAGCGCCGCCGCTGCCGCGATCCCTTGCCCCGCGACGGCAGCCGCGCCCGTTGTCGTGGTGGTGCTGGTGAGCGTGCCGAGGTAGAAAGCGAGAGTCCTCATACTCTCGTTGTTGATATAGAGCGTCGAAATCTCGGCGTTGTTCCATGCCGCTTGGAACGTCAGAATGGCGATGGTGGCGATAGCGGGCTGGATCATCGGTAGGACGATGCGCCAGTAAATACGCCAGTCCGACGCGCCGTCGATCTGCGCCGCTTCGAGGACTTCATCGGGGATACCGTCGATGAACTGCTTGAGCAGGAACAGCCCGACCGGCATCGCCAGCACGGGGAGGATGTGTACCCAGAAAGTATTAAGCAGGCTCAGGCGTTCGATCACCAAGAAGCGCGGGATGGTCACGGCAATCGGGACGAACATCAGCGCGATATTGTTGACTGCAAACAGGGTTTTCTTGAGTTTAAAACGCTTTTTCGACAGGGCATAGGCTGCCGTGCTCGACACGAGGATCGACGCGACCACCGTGACCGCCGTGATCATGATGCTGTTGAACAGATAGCGGCTGACCGGAATCCCTGACGTAGACAGCTTCGAGAACAAATCGGTGAAGTTCTTGAAGGTCGGATTGATCACGAAGAAGCGCGGCGGGAAGGCGAATAGTTCATCCGGCGGTTTGAAGGCGCTCGAAAAGATGTAGATGATGGGCAGCAGCATGACAGCCGCCAGCGGTATCAAGAAGATGTAGAACTTGATCTGGCTGACATGAAATCCCTGCGGATTGATGCCCCGGTTTCTGATCCCGGTATAACGGCGATACCAGCTCATAGCCATGTGATTTGCCCTCACGCCTCGCTGCCGAACAGACGGGTGGCTACGCGCGAGAAGAACAGCACCATCAGCAGCAGCACGACCGATACTGCGGCGGCGTAGCCCATCTCGTAGCGCAAAAAGCCATAATCTTCAATGTGATTGACGATTAACTGCCCCGCGTATTGCGGTGTAGGGTTCGCTCCCGACAGTGTCACGCCGATTGCACCGGCTTGGAACGTCCCGACGATTGCCATCACCGCCCCGAACAGCATTTGTGGTCGCATCGATGGAATGGTGATAAAGAAGATTTCCTGCCAGCGGCTCGTCATCCCGTCGATGGCGGCAGCTTCATACAATTCCGGGCTGATTTCGAGGATACCCGCCAGCATCGCCAAGAAGCCAATCCCCATGCTGCTCCACAGCGTGACCACCATCATGATCGTCATGAGATACTGCGGCGAAGTCAGCCATTGAATCGGTTCGCGGATGAGATTCAGGTTCATCAGGAAGCTGTTCAAGTAGCCGGTCTGGTCGCCGCTGAAGAGGGTTTTCCAGACGACCGCCATCGCCACCGATGCGGTCATCGACGGCGAGTAGAGGATCAACGCGAAAATCGTGCGCGGCAGGCGCGGAAGCTGCGCCAGCATCCACGCCAGCAGGAAGGCGAGCGCGTAGCCGCCGGGACCGACGATCACCGCGAAGCGAATGGTGTTCGCCAGCACATACTTCATGAACGTGTCGTCCTGCGTGATCAACGAGATGTAGTTGCTCAACCCGATGAAGCGCGGCGGCTGGATCGCGTCGAAAAAAGTGAACGACAGGAAGATCGCCGCCAGCACCGGCACGACGATAAAGATGATGAACAGCAGCCCATAGGGCGTCAGGAACGCATAGGCACCGCCCTCGCGGCTGAGCCAGTCGCGGAACGCCTTGCTGATTCCGTTTCCGTAGCGCGGTTCGCTTAGCGCCTGAGCAGTGCTTTCTCTATGGAGTTCCGTTTGCATTTTCCATCCACGCTCTTACTGTCTCAATCGTCGGAATCCTGAACTCACGTACCCGCTCCCCATCCTGAAGATAGCCGAACTCTTCCATCTTGCGGGTGATTTCGCGGTTGATGATGATGACGGAACGGTCAATTGCCACGCGCGGATTGACGCCATCGAACACAATGCGATTCCAGATGTTGCTGACCTCGCGCTCCTGCATATAGCTGCCCGGCAAGCGCACCGGCTCTTGCAGCCAATTCCATTGTTCGCGGATGACCGCCCGGTGCTCTTCTGGCAAGTCCATATGGTCGAGCGCCTCCAAGTTGGCAGAGAACCACAGGTATTCGCGCCCGTAGTTCAAGATCAACTGTTCGGCGAAATCGATCTGCGTTTCAGTGGACATCCACCACTTGAGGAATTCCCAACCTTCCTGCGCCATATCGGTGTTGCGGAACATGAGGCTGCTCTGCGCTGAACCGGTGGCATAGCGATTCTGCGTACCATCGGCTAAAACGGTCGCCGGGTAGGGAGCCATCTCCCACAGCCCGCTGATCTCCGGGGCGGCGGTCACGAGCTTGACATAGTCCCCGACGATGTTGGAGACGCCGATGGGCAGCGTCCCATAGCGGAAGTCCTGATAGAAACTCACCGTCGTCAGCGGCATCCCGTAGATCGTGAAGCTGTCCGCCATGAAGCGGATCGCAGAAATCGCTGCTTCGCTCTGCAAGCCGGTCGCGAAACCGCCTTCACTGTAGAGCGGTGCGCCGAAGTTGAACAGGTAAGGCGCGGTGAAGATGTAATTGCGCGCTGCTGCGCCGGTGGACATCGGCGTGTTGAAGTTCATGCCGTAGCGCTGGAGTTCAGGCAGAATCTCGATGACCTCATCCCACGTTTGCGGCACGGGGATGTCGAGCGACTCGAGGATGTCCCGGCGGTAGAACGTCACCCAAGCATCCTGCGTTTCGGGGATGGCGTAGACCGCGTCGTTGATGATGTAGCCGAGCAGCGCACCCGGCGCAAAGATATGAATGTACGAGTCGAAGTCCGGGAAGCTGCGCAAGTCGTAGAGCGCATTGCGGATGGCGAGTTCATAGGGTTTGTCGGTGCTGACGCCGAGCGCGACATCCGGTTGAATATCGGCGGCATTCGCCAAGATCAGCTTCGACTCGTCGGGCATGATCGAGAACTTGACGCGAATCCCGGTTTCCGCCGTGAAGGTCGTGTCCGCCATGACTTGCAGCAGGTTCACATACTGGCGCGGGCGGTTGACCCACACTTCCAGTTCACCGCTGCTCGCCCCGATAGATTGATACGGGTCGGGCTGGAAGGAATAGATGAAGCGCTTGAGTTCCTCCCAGATCGCGACTGTGAACGGCACGTCGGAGGTGGCGGGGACGGTGTCGGCGGAATGGATGTAAATTTTGTCCAGCGCGAGCGGTTGATCTTGCAGCAGCGGCAGGAGTGCGCCCAACTGCTGCGCTGCCGACCCTGTGCCCTCCGAGAAACGGCTCATGTAAATCGGGATTTTGTCCGGGTCGGCGGCAAGGAACAACATATTGTCAATCGCCATCTGGTAGGTGAGGATTTCGGGCGATGCGCCCGTCTGGTCGATTGCCAGCAGCGTATCTTTGTCGTCGATCAGGTTCTGGGCAATCGCGTTCAGCCGTTCTTCGATGTCGGGGATATACGACACCATATCCCATTCGCGGAAGGCGTCGCGTTGATTGCCGGTCAGCCGCCGGATTTCCAGCGCGAGTTCGTTGATGTCGAACAGCGCCTGTTGAATAGTCTGGATGGCACGCAGATAAGGCGCGTTGGTCGCCTCGACGCCGATCACGTTCACACCTTGATGCAGGAAGACGCGGTACGGCGTTTCGCCGCCCAAGTGGACATCCGTCCAGTTGGCGGAGTAGGGGAAGGCAATGGCGTTGAACTGCTGGAACGGCACTTCGCCGTTGACCGTGATCCGGCGGAACACGGTGAAGTTGCTGCGCGTATTCTGCATTGCACGCAGCGAAATAGTGTACAAACCATCTTGCGGGACTTCAAACTCATAATACACGGTGGAGCCGCTCAGCTTCCAACTCTCGCCGCCGAGTGTGTTCATCAGCAGACAGTAGGTGTCGTAGGGCGTGACCGTGAGTCCCCGGTCGCTGGCAGGGCGTACCGATGTGTTGTTCTTATAAGTAGGCATTTCGGCTTCTAAAGCGAGCGAGAAGCCGGACGAGTCGGTTGCCGTCTGCGCGTCTAAGTATTGAGCGTAATCGGGATACGGCGTGAATGGCACTAAGTAGATGCTGCCCAAGTAGATCGCGCCTTCGGTCAGCGCGAAGTTGAAATGATGATCTCCGGCAGACAGGCGCATACGCAGCGGGTAGGGCTCACTAAAATTGATGTCCCGCGCGGGAGTCGTCGTCCAGCGCACCTCGCGCACCTGCGGGATCAACGCATCATTCCCATAGCGATCTTTGGGGAACGTGTCGGCAGCATTCCGGTAGTAGATCGGCAGCTTGAAACGCTGTAAATCGACGACGGGGAATGAATAATCCACCGTCATCTGCGCTTCGGGCACAATCGAGTCGGTCGGCGTGGCGAGGTCGAAGGCGAGCGAGAACTCCCCTTCGGCGGGAATGGTCACATCGAATTGGAGCGATTCTCCCTCGCTGAGGAAGACGCTCGGCTTCGCATAGACACTCGCCGTGTCGTCCTGCGCGAGCGGCAGCCCGAAGGCATCCGCGCGGACTTCGGTCGCATTTCGCGTAAGCGCTTCCGTCGCCGCGTCGAAGAGAGGCTGCGCGGCAGTTGTTGGATCGGCATCGGCTGCAAATGACGAGTCGGCGCTGACGATTTGCGCGCCACAAGCCAGTACCGCCGACGTTCCCGGAGAGGCGGGTGCGGGCGCGCACGTCGCAAGCAGGACTGCTGTGACGCAGATCATAAGCGATAGTGCCGGTTTGAAAATACGGTTCGATTTCGAGCCCATCGCCAAAACTCCGCTACCGGGGTGGTACTAAATGTGCGGGCAAAAGAATGCTCAGGGTTGAAGGTATTTAGTTTGTTTGTTAACGAGAAAGGGAACGCTGCATTACACAGCGTTCCCCTGCGTACTAGGGACTAACTAGCTGCCCATGACGGCAGCAGCAGCCTCGTCGAGAATGCCGTTGGCGAATTCTTCCAACTGCGGAGCGAGGTCAGGATACTGGAACGCACCGGTGGCAACATTCGAGAAGACGAAGCCAATGGTCACGTCGAGGTTTTCGCCGATGTCGAGACCGGGCTTGCCGTTCCAGCGGGCATTGGCGTAGCCGGGGACAATCTTCGTCAGGGATTCGAGGACGCTGGCATTCAGGTTTTCGAGCGCCATACGCAGACCCGGCTTGTCGCCCACGAACGACATGTACAGGTCAATGGTTTCGGTGGTGATGGTCACGGGCATACGGGTCGGGACTGTGCCGGCGTTCTGCGCGATTTCGGCTTCAGCCACGTAACCTTCAGACGAGAAGCTCATCCACTTGGCGAAGTCATACGCCGCTTCGGGGTTCGCCGAGGACGCGGAGACGACGATGATGTCGGCGACCTGCGCTTGGCTGCCACCCGGAATACCGACGAAGTCCCAGTTGAACGTGGCGTTCTGCGTGTACGCCGGGACTGCCCAACCGCCGTCCCACACCAGACCGGCTTCTTGGTTCAGGAACAGTTCCCACGGACCAACGGCGGTGAAGTTGGCTTTTTGTTCTTCGGTCAGACCCTGCCACGTATACGGCACAGCGTCAATCGCGGCTTGCACACCAGCCTTGAAGGCTTCGGAGTTGTAGTTCATGTGCGTGCCGTCGAAGCTGAACCAACCGAGGCTGTCATCCTGCGTGCTGGCGTACCAGCCAATGATGTTTTCCATGTCGTTCGTGCCGAGGACGCCCTGCTGCACGTCGGTCAGCGCGGCAATGGCGCTGAAGAAGTCTTCCACCGCAACGCCGTAAGCGGGCGCGTCGAGGTTGGCAGCTTCGAACAGGTCTTGGTTGACGAAATAGCCCATGACGAACTGCGCTACGGGCAGACCGAGCACGCGACCTTCGTAGGTGACGGCATTGCGGAGCAGCTCAGGCACGTTTTCCCAGTCGGCATCGCCCGCGACCATGTCGGTTAGGTCGGCAGTCCAGTCATTCTGAACATAGTAGGGGGTATTGTCAGCCATCCAGACATCGGGCAACTCACCACGCGCGGCAAAGTTGGTCAGTTTTTCGTCCCAACTGCCTTCGCCGGACATATCGACGAATTCAACCGTCACATCAGGATGCGCGGCGACATAGGCGGCGACCAGTTGACGCTGAACATTGTTTTCTTCTTCGGTGCCGAGGTTCCAGTTGGCATAACGTAGAACAACTCCGCCTTGCGCGTGCACGCCGACGGACATCAGGCTGAGAGCCAGAACGAGCAGGATCGAGAGGGTGAACAGTTTGGTTAAGCGATTCATTTCTTCATCTCTTTGTGATTAAACGTCGATAGCGTAATGGTCAAACAGGTGAGACGATTCGTTACTGCCTTAACTCGCAGATCAGAGAACTGTCGATTTCCGCTGGCTGCGTCCTTTCCGGGGTCAAGTCCCCAATACAATCCTGACAGCGTGCGTTTTTCCATCCGCAAAGACCGGGAGAAGATTGCTCACGTAAGGCTGCCCGTCAACCATTACCGAGCGAACTCCGCCGTTGACGCTCTGGGGGTTTTCGACCTCGATCTGGTACACCGCGTTGCGAAACTTGCGCGTGACCTTGAAGCCAGCCCAGTGCGCCGGAATGGACGGATCGACCAGCAAACCGTCCTCCTGCGGGCGAATTCCCAAAATCCAATGTGTGGCAACGCGGTGCAGCCACTGTGCTGATCCCGTGTACCACGTCCAACCGCCGCGCCCGTAGTATTCGGAGAGCGGACCGTCGATGTTGCCGGGGGTGACATACGGCTCGGCTTTGTAGGTGTCGATGTCGGCGCTGCGATTCGGCGGGCAGATGCGGCAGTAAGCGGCATACGCTAGTTCCGGCTGACCCGCCGCCGCGTATGCCCACACCGACCACGTCGCCGCGTGCGTATACACGCCGCCATTTTCGCGCAGCCCCGGCGCATACCGGGTCACATAGCCGACATCCGGTCGAGGTTGGGTGAAGGCGGGGTAGTTGAGCAGCGTGCCGTAGTCCTTGAGCAGGTACTCCGTCACCGACGCCATCGCCGTTTCGCCGCGTCCATCGTCCGCCGCGCCGCTCATCACCGCCCAGATATTCGGCATGAGGAAGATTTTGCCTTCGTCATTGTCGCGCGAACCGAGCAGCAGACCGTCATCGGTCGTCGCCTGCAAGTACCATGCGCCATCCCAACCATGCTGGTTGAGTGCGGTTTTTACGCTGGCGCGCACGACATCGCAGCGTTCGGCAAAGCGCTCATCGCCGCGCTGACGCGCCAGCGGCGCAAAATCGCCGAGGATCATATAAAGGAACTCGGCTACCCAGAAGCTCTCGCCCTTGAGCAGCGTGCCGACCGCGCTTAACCCGTCGTTCCAGTCGTGGTCGCCCATCAGCGGGACGCCGCGCGGCGAGAAGCGCGAGAATGAGCGTTCGATGGCGCGCTTGCAGTGCTCGTAAAGCGACTCGGCGGGCGCATTGAGATAGCGTGCCTGTTCGTCGAGAATCGCGTAATCCGCTGTTTCCTTCAAATAGGCGCTCAGGATGAACGGCAGCCACAGCAGATCGTCAGAACAGTTGGTACGGGGACCGCCGCCGCGAATGGTGAACCACCAGTGCAGCACGTCGCCTTCGATGAACTGCTGTTCCGCGTGCATCAGAAGCTGTTTGCGGGTCAATTCCGGTTCGCTGACGAGGAAAATCTGGCAGTCCTGCAACTGATCGCGGAAGCCGTAGCCCGCCGATACCTGATAAAATGCCGATTTGCCCCACAGACGGCAGGAAATCGCCTGATACTTCGCCCAGATATTGGTCATGAAGTTCAGCGCCTCGTCGGGCGTCTCGACCTGCTCGACATCTAGGAATCGCGACCAGAATTCATGCACTGCTTGTAATGCCTGCTGGCTCTTTTCAACGGAGGTGAAACGCTCGATCAGGTCATGGGCGTTCTCGCTGCCGTCGCGGGCAGCGCCGAGTGTGAAGACTACCGTCTTCGACTCGCCGGGCTGAAGCGTCACGCCGACTTGCAGGGCGGCAATCGCGTCGCCGAATCGCCCGGTCTTGCCCGCGAGCTTTGGCTCGAACATGGCGCGCGGACGGTCGTCGTTGTTGTACAGCCCGATGAAGGTTTCTTTGTCGCAGTCGAACGACTTGAGCGGTTCGCTGACCGCCATGAAAGCGGTATAGGGCCAATCCACGTTGTTGTGGCGTCCCTTGTCGTCGGCGAACCCCCACAAGCACTTGCGCGCGAACACGGCTTGCGCGTTAACATCGGCGCTGGTTTCGATGAACAGCTTGTGGAACTCGCGGTGTTCGTCGGGCGAAAAGCCGAGCAGCCATTCGGCATACGAGGTCACGTCGAGCTCACGCGTCTCGCCGCTGTGATTGGTCAGCGTAAGCTGCATGACTTCCAGCGGGGCGTCGGCGGCGACGAACACCGTCAGCACGCTCTCGATGTCTTCGACGCGATGAGTGAAGCGCGAATAACCCAAGCCATGCGCGACCTGATACTGCTGGTATGGATGCATGACCGGCTTGTAGGCAGCCGACCAGTAGACATTCCGCTTAAGGTCACGGATGTAGAGGTACTTCCCCCAATTGTCCTTGATCAAATCTTGGAAGGAACGGGTGATGCGATTTTGCCCGGCATTGTCGCGCCAACTGTAGCCCGACCCGGTCTGCGAGATCATCAGGCTGTAATCGCCGTTGCTGATGATATTACCCCACGGGCGCGGCGTAAACGGGGTGGTGACGACGTATTCCCGTCCGTCTGCCGTAAAGTATCCATACTTGCTTTCGAAGATTTGGCTCATCATATTCTTCTGAAAATGACAACTTTACTTTTTAATGAGAACAGGTTAAGCTATCTTTACTGAAGTGAAACGTTTCACTTTCATTGGGAATGTACCATACTTATTTTTCTGTGTCAACAGATTTGTGCGAACTTCGTGGATGGAAGCCTCTAATGACGACGATTCGAGATGTTGCTAAACGTGCCGGAGTCAGCATTACCGCCGCCTCGTATGCGCTCAACGAGACTGGTACGATTGCTGAAGCGACGCGTCAACGCGTGCTTCAGGCTGCTGAAGAACTCAATTACCACCCGAACGCTTTTGCCCGCAATTTGAAACAGCGCAAAACGCAGACCATCGGCGTATTTATCTCCAGTTTCGGCGGCTCCTTCTACGAAGAAGTCCTCGAGGGAATTCACAGTGTTATTCTCGACCCCGACTACGAATTACTCGTGTGTCCATCAAGTCGCTCGAAACGCCGCATCCTGCTGCACCGGCAGGTGGACGG
>JACSRG010000648.1 GCA_014879865.1 Anaerolinea sp. | reverse complement strand
TCGTCAACCAGATCGTCCCGCTCGAAATGCGTACCGGGACAGTCAACGTCCCGATGTGGAAACTGATGCTGCACGTCGTGAATCACGGCACGGATCACCGTGCGCAGGTCTTGGCGATGCTCCACAGCCTCGGCGCGCCGACCTTCGCACAGGATATGGTCTTCCACTTCCTCAGATAACTCAGTCCTTCTTCCCCTCGTCCGCGCTGAGCAGAGTTTTTGTCCCCGACGTGCGATAAAGCGTGTACGCGCCGCCTTCTGCGAACGCCTTGAACACGGGCTTGGGCACGACCGTCTCGTGCCCGCCGTCTAACTTGATCACGAACGTCGTCACCCGCCCGGACGTGACGCGGATCGTATGGGTGACGATCCCGCTCACGCGCTCGACTGTGCCGCGCGCTAGATCACCGCTGCCGCGCAGGTAGCTCTGCGCACCCAAGCCGACGACGACCGCGTTGAGCACGGTGATCGCCATGCCGACAAATGTCAGCACCTCCGAGCCGCTCTGCTGCCCACCGAACAGGAACGCCGTCGCCGCGATGATGCCGATCAGCAGCAGGATGCCGAACCCGGTCAGCGTGCGCCGTATCTGCCGCCCCAAACGCGCTTTTTGCGCGCCGCTCAGGCTGCCCGCGCGATTCGCCGCCAAGTCCTCCGCGCTGAATCCGAGCGCTGCGGCGAGTGACATCTCTTCCTGCTGCATAGTCCTTCCTTCCCATGCGTTCGACTTTCCGCGATTCTAAGCGACCTTTCCCGTCGTTTCCACCCTTAGGCGGATTACAGGAACGCTTATTCGTCGTAAAGTAAAGAGAGAGTGGCTAAATGGGAGAATAACCAATATGTCCCTTCGAAAAGTGTTGATCTTTGTAATTGTAATGATGTGCGCGATCGGTGTCAGTGCACAAGCCGATGTTGTGCCTGTAGCGGTCGGCGAAAACGTGACTGGCGAAATCAGCCCGGCGACGCCGCGCGCGGTCTTCAGCCTGTCCATTGATATGCCGCAAAATGTTGTGATTCAGGTATTATCGCTCGGTTCGCAGTTGGAGCCGACCTTCCGCGTGATCGATCCGTCAGGTGTCGTGCTGCAAGGCGTGGACAATGCCACCGGACGCTCTAACGTCGAAGCCACCGTCAGCCTGACAGGTATCGGTGCATATCGCATCGAAGTTGCCGGGTCGTTCGGCACGAGCGGCGGCTTCCTGTTGAGCATCCGTGAAGGCGATCCGCTCGACGCGCCAGAACCGCTGCTGCCCGGCGATGCGATCACCGAGCGCGTCGATGCGAATGCGACGCGGCAGGCATACTTGATCGACGGTAATCCGTCCGGTTTCTTGGTCTTAATCGCCGAATCGCGCAGCGGCAACACCAGCCCGGTCTTCCTCCTGCGCAGCGGCGAAGGCGGCGACCTGCTTGGTTCGGCGGGCGCGACACTTGGCGGCGCGCGGTTCCGTCTGCCGCCGGGAGATACCTCATACCTGCTCGAAGTGCTGTTCAGCGGCGCGGCATCAGATTATTTCGTGTGCTTGGAAAATGAAAACGGTGCGGTGCGCTGCCCCGGCAGCAGCACGCCAATCAGCGTGAACCCGACCGTCGTCATCCCGCCGACGCAGCCGGTCTTCGCCACATCCACCCTGCCGCCGCTCGCTACGTCGATTCCGCTCCCGACGATCAATCCAACGGGTGCGTGTATGGTGGCGACGGCGGGCACGACGACGGTCAACGTCCGCAGCGGGCCGGGCACGAACTTCAGCATCCTGACGCAGTTGTCCCCGTTCCAGACCGGCTTGGTCTTGGGGCGGCTTGCCGATGGCACATGGTATCAGATCAACGTCAACAGCATCACCGGTTGGGTCTCCGGCACGGTCGTGCGTGTGGGCGGCATGTGCGCCGCGATCAGCATCATCATCCCGCCGACGCTGACCCCGACCGCCACGCTCCCGATGACCTTTACGCCGAGCGCGACCCTGATGGCGACCAACACGCCGACCGCAACCGCCACGCTGCCCGGACCGCAGCCGACACTCAACTTCAGCCTGCCGCCGAACTATGGTTCGACCGCGCTGACCTCCGGTTTCGTGCCTGATCCGTTCCAAGTCGGGATTACCTCCGGCGGCAGCGTCAACGTCACCTATTTGGGCAGCGGCTGCCGGGGCTTTGCGACCGCCGCGCCAGATTTCAGCGTCAACTATACGAGCGGCGCGTTCCCGACGCTGCGCTTCTACTTCATCGGCAGCGGCGACTCGACGATGGTCATCAACTCACCGTCCGGCTCGTACTTCTGCAACGACGACAGCTTCGGCACGCTCAACCCGACGATTGACTTCAGTTCGCCGTCGAGTGGGCGCTACGACATCTGGATCGGCAGCTTCTCCAGCGGCACGTTCATTTCCGGCACACTCTCTGTGACCGAAAGCACGGGCAACCACCCGTAACAGAGGCAGGAGTCAGCTTTACCCCCTCCCCTGAATGCCAAGCTTCGCTTGGACGGGAGAGGGGGGCGCTGCTCCATCGGAAGTCGGAGATCGAGACTATGCATTCGGCGAATTTTCTGAACAGCGAAATGAGCGTATTATCACAGCGTTCATTAGTTCTGCGGAGAATTTACCCGATGCGTTTCACACGACTTTTCGTGTTCCTATTCGCCGCGCTTCTCTTCGCCGTTTCTGCGCCAATCACGGCACAAGAGGCGCTTTCGACTATCAGCGTTGACGGGTTCAGCTTCAGCTACGATCCGTCGCTCGCCAGTAATGTCTATATCGTCCCGATGCGCGCCGAAGACCTGACCGACACGTTCCCGACGCCCGCGCCACACACGCGCATTATCCTCTCGAACGACGATGTCAACGTGCCGCAGGGGCTGTATGATGCCGTCGGCACGATCATGATCTTCGATACGGCAGATTTCAATGAGTCGCAGGCTGCGGCGTTCGACTCGATCCAGATGATGCTGGCAGAGCGCCCCAACCTCGCGCTGTATGAGGGACCGCAGGGTAATCTGGTGTTCCTGCCGGAGATCGCCGAAGGGCAGATGATCCGCGCGCGCTCGTTTTACCTCGACATGGAAACCTACAGCGGCATTGGTTTCATCACCAAGTACGGCGCAGCGCGTGAACCGTTCACGCAGGAAAACTGGCTGTTCACCTTTCAAGGCGTGAGCAGCGACGGCGAACGCTATGTCTCGGCGATCTTCCCGCTGACCGTCGGCGTGCTGCCTGCCGAACCGCCTGCGGTTGAACCGGAAGCGTTCGCGGCGAACTGGGACAGCTACTTGATGGAAACTGTCGCGCAGATCAACCGGGCGGAGATCGATCAGTTCAGCCCGTCGCTCTCGGCGATGGAACAGGTCGTCAATTCGTTCAGCTTCTAAGCGCCGTATTCGCTAACTCTCTGCAATCGTAGGGGCAGACCTATGTGTCTGCCCGATTGGGCGCACACGCGCCTTGCACGTCCCCCCACAAAACCACCCACGTGTTAGTCGCTGATTTTAGCAGCCTGTTAGGCGACGTAACCTAAGTTTTAATATAAAGACAGCGTTTCTTAACTTCTGGAGGCTTAATGTGTCAAGGTATCGCCGGGCGGTAGGAACCATTCTGCTGGTCGCCGGTCTCGCTTGGTTTGCCCTCAAACCAGCATCCGCACAGAATTTCGACATCTCCTGCGGCAACGTCACGGCGCTTCAGAACGCCGTCACGACTGCCAACAGCAACGCGCAAGCCGATATTATCAATCTCGCCTCTGGCTGCACTTATCCGCTCACCATGAGTCTGGTCATCACGGCGGATGGGGGTAACCCGGTCACGGTGAACGGCAGCGGCGCGATCTTGACCGGCAGCGGCACGCTGCGTCCGCTCTATGTGGATGGCGGGACAGTGACGGTCAATAACCTGAATGTTTCCGGCGGGAATGCCAACGGCGGGTTCGGCGGTGGCATCCTCGTCAACAATGGGACACTCACCATGACGGGAGGCAGCGTCACCGGCAGCACGTCCGCCAACGGGGGCGGCATTCGCGCTTCGGGCACGGGTACGATCATCCTATCGAGCATCACCGTCAGCGGGAACACCTCGACCGGCAACGGCGGCGGCGTGAGCCTCGACACGACCGCGCAGGGTACTTTGAGCAGCCTGCTTGTGACGGGGAATACGGCGGGCAGCAACGGCGGCGGGATCGCCAGCGGCGGCTATCTCATCCTGAACGGCGTGACTATCACCAGCAACAACGGGAATAACGGTTTCCGCGCCGGGACGGGAACGGTCGAATATAGCAACACCACGATCACGGGGAACGCCGGACCGGAGTGTTTCATTACGGGTTCGACCAAGATCGATAATGGCGGCAATGTTGACGACGACGGCTCGTGCGGGTTCAGTGTCGCAACTGCGACGCCTTCGCCTACGCCCACCACTGCAGAGACACAGACTGAAACCCCGACCGCCACACCCACCGAGACAGCGACTGATTCGGTGACGAACACGCCAACCGCTACGCCCACCGACACAACCGAAGCGGCGACGAACACGCCGACCGCTACGCCCACCGATACTACCGAAGCGGCGACGAACACGCCGACTGCCACGCCCACCGATACTACCGAAGCGGCAACGAACACACCGACCGCTACGCCCACCGACACTACCGAAGCGGCGACGAACACGCCCACTGCCACACCCACCGACACTACCGAAGCGGCGACGAATACGCCGACTGCCACGCCCACCGGCAC
>JACSRG010000398.1 GCA_014879865.1 Anaerolinea sp. | reverse complement strand
GATCAGGTTGACGCGCCCCGGCGCGCGAATCACCGCAGCGGGCGGTTCCCCGAAGCGGCGCTCAAATTCTTCGACTACACGTTCACGTAAAGACATGACAAACTCCCAAGAGTAGAAAGTTGAAAGTGTCGGACTGATCTTTGACTTTTAACTTTCAACTTCTAGCTTTGATCTTTGTAGTGCTTTTCCGGCAGTCCGCGCAGGCGATCCGCCGCTTGTTCCGGCGTGAGATCGCGCTGCGACTCTGCCAGCATTTCATAGCCAACCATGAACTTGCGCACCGTCGCCGAGCGCAGCAGCGGCGGGTAGAAATGCGCGTGCAACTGCCAGTGATCGAAGTTTCCGGCGGCAGTCGGCGCGCCATGCCAGCCCATCGAATACGGGAACGACGTTTCAAACAGGTTGTCGTACCGCGTCGTCAGCCGCTTGAGGATGTCCGCCAGCGCATCGCGCTGACCGTCGCTCAAGTCCGGCAGGCGCAGCACATGCTGGCGCGGCAGCAGCAGCGTCTCGAAGGGCCAAATCGCCCAGTACGGCACGACCGCCAGCCAATCGGCGTTCTCCACGACAACCCGCACGCCGCGCTGCGCTTCGACGGTCGCATAATCGACCAGCAGCGGCGACCCCTGCGCGACGTAATAGGTGCGCTGGTGATGATTCTCGTTGGCAGGTTCGTTCGGGATGAAGCTCGACGCCCAGACCTGCCCATGCGGATGCGGGTTGGACGCGCCCATCGTCGTGCCTTTGTTCTCGAAGACCTGCACCCACGCATACGACTGCCCCAAATCGACGACCTGCTCCGCCCACACATCGACCACGCGGCGAATCGCGGTGACCTCCATTTGCGGCAGCGTCAGGTCGTGGCGCGGCGAAAAACAGATCACGCGGGATGTGCCGCGCGCGCCGCCCGCTTGCAGCAGCGGATGTTCCGAGTCGGCATCGGGCGTGTCTTCGAGCAGCGCCGCGAAATCGTTCGTGAACACGAAGGTGCTGTCGTACTGCGGATTGTGTTCGCCGTTGGCGCGCTCGTTGCCGGGGCACAAATAGCATTTGGGGTCGTACTGGGGACGGTTTTCGTCCGGCAGACGTTCAACCTGCCCCTGCCACGGACGCTTGGTGCGGTGCGGAGACACCAGTACCCATTCGCCGGTAAGGGGATTCAAGCGCCGGTGAGGATGTTCGATAGGATCAAAAACCATACGCCACCCGTATTTTTGTCAGGAAGAATCACGGGCGTATTGTACGCTAACTTGTAACAGGCTTCAAATCAGTGGAAAGTAGGTTCACCGACATGCCTAAGACTTGCTTGTTTGCTTTTCACTTTCTACTTTTTCTCTCACTCGATTTTGTCCTGCGTAACCGATCCCGAAGATCAGCGGCGGCAGTGCAAGGACTATTTGAGATACCAAGCTGTGTATTCGCTGCTGTAGGTATAACCTAATTTCTCCGCCAACCGGCATGATTCGTGGTTAGCGGCATCCCAGTGCGGCGCGAGATGATGTTCCAGACACCACAGCAAAAGCTGACACGCCAGTGCAGTGGCGATCCCTTGCCGATAGAAATTCTCATCAACCACAATACTAACTTCAATTGCATCGCTGCAAACCAGCGACGCATAGGCACCGCCAATGATGCGATTGTCTTTAGGCAGGCAGAAGCCGATACCGCGCTGTACAAAATCCTCCGGCGATTCGAACCCACCGATACTGAGATACGGCGAGTCTACGGCAGCAAGCGCAGTATCGACTTTCTGGATCGCAGGTGTATGTGGGTTTCCGGCGGCAAGCTGTTGAAGATGTTCGACGCGGAGCGAACGTGATTCATAAGACCAGCGCTTCAAGCGCATCAGGCGTTCACCAAAAACCGACTGCACCGCGTCATGCCAGCCCGGCGAACCTGCCATTAGCATTCTCCCGCTGGGCGTTTGCCCTAAAAATTCGCGTCCAGCAGGGCTGCTGAAGTCGCCAGCGTAGTAGCAGAAAAATTGATCCTGCTCGATCATCCATAGCTGCGGATTATCGACCGAATCAACGTATGCCCTGCCCATCTGGTCTTCAATCACACAGTCAATGGAAATATCAACCTGCGGCACCGATGAGAAGCTGCGTGCCAACTGCAGGCGATGGGCGCGCGTTAATGGATATGAAATCATCATAAAGCCTCCTGAAAACTAATACTCTTCCATGAACCTTAAAGAACCGCTAAATGATTGTACTTGATTGTCAAACACAATTCCAGCGAAAAGACGCGCGAAAGTTCAGATACCCCCAACATGTGATTCACTAAATAGAGATTAGTCCGAGTAAAATAGTCGATGGTATTCGTAAAAATGGTAGTCTAGCGTGATGGTGATGAGAGGTATGGGCAATGCGGACGTTGAAGCATTTGTTTGAGCAAAATCAGGCGTGGGCGGCGCGCATGGTCGAGCATGACCCCGACTTTTTCAAGCGGCTGGCGGCACAGCAAACGCCGGAGTACCTGTGGATCGGCTGCGCGGACAGCCGTGTACCTGCCAACGAGATCATCGGGCTGCCGCCGGGGGAGGTCTTCGTACACCGCAACATCGCCAACGCGGTGATCCACACCGACCTCAACTGCCTGTCGGTGATCCAGTTCGCGGTGGAAGTGTTGAAGGTCAAGCACATCATCGTCTGCGGGCATTACGGCTGTGGCGGGGTGCGCGCCGCCATGCAAAACCGCGAGTTCGGCTTGATCGACAACTGGCTGCGGCATTTGAAGGACGTGTACCAGCAGCACGAAGCGGCGTTGAGCGCACTCGACGATCAGGCATGTTTCGACCGCTTCTGCGAACTGAACGTGATCGAGCAGGTGCATCACGTCTGCCAGACGACCATCGTGCAGGGCGCGTGGCGGCGCGGGCAGTCGCTCCATGTGCATGGCTGGATTTACGGAATCGGCGACGGTCTGCTTAAGGATTTGCGCGTCACGGTGACGGGCGCGGACGAGATCAAACCGATGTACCGGATGGCGGTCGGAGAGGTGTAGAGGCTGGTTAGCTGCCGCAACCGTCAAACCCACTCGCACGTATAGAAACATAATATGCGTGCGTTCAGTGGGAGAATCCGATGAAAGCCGTCGTGTACGAGCGTTATGGTGAACCGGAAGTCCTTCAGCTTGTGCAGCTTGCCAAGCCGATCCCGAAAGACAATGAGGTGCTGATTCGCGTCCGCGCGACAACCGTCACCATCGGCGACGTGCGGATGCGCAGCTTCACCGTTCCCCCCGGCGAGTGGCTGTTCGCGCGCCTGTATCTCGGCGTCTTCAAGCCCCGGCGGGCAATCTTGGGCATGGAATTATGCGGCGACATCGAGGCGGTGGGCAGCAAAGTCACGCGCTTCAAGGTGGGCGATGCCGTCTTTGCTTCGACCTTTGGGGCGGATTTTGGCGGTTATGCCGAGTACAAATGTCTGCCCGAAACCGGACTGCTGGCGCGCAAGCCGTCGAACCTCAGCTATGTGGAGGCGGCTGCCGCCGTCGGCGCGGGTGTGGTTGCCCTGCGCTGTTTGCGCAAAGCCCAGATTCAGCGCGGGCAGAAAGTATTGATCTACGGCGCATCCGGCGCAGTCGGCACGAACGCCGTTCAGCTTGCGCGCAACCACTTCGGCGCGCATGTGACCGGCGTGTGCAGCACGGCGAATCTCGAACTGGTGCGGTCACTCGGCGCGGAGGAGGTGATTGATTACACCAGAGAAGATTTTACGGCGGCTGGCGCAGTCTACGATGTGGTGTTTGACGCCGTCGCCAAGTTTCCGGCGCAGCGTGCCAAGACCGCTTTGAAACCAAACGGGGTGTATTTGAACGTCCACCGCGACACGCACCCGGACGGGAGTCAGGCTGCGGTCGATGAATTGGTCGAACTCAAAGGGCTGATCGAAGCCCGGACACTCAAGCCGGTGATTGACCGCTGCTACCCGCTGGAAGCGATTGTCGAAGCGCACCACTATGTCGGCACGGGTCACAAGAAGGGGAACGTCGCCATCACGCTCTAGAAATGCGCCGCTTGACTCTCAGGTTGCCTGAGGGTTTATCCTCATCTCAGAATTCGGTGTGGGCGAAATTAAACACGCGGAACAGGGAGAAATAACGATGACCCCGGTGGGAATGACGCTGGTTGGAAAGACAAAGACAATGGTGGGGCAGCCGGCGGTCTATGAGCGCCCCGACGAACACTATCTGGGGATCAGGACTCAGACTCCGTTTAAGGGGATGTTCACCGTGATTGACAAACATCTGTTTAAGGAGTTGAGAGCTTGGATGAAACAGGCGCAGGTCGAGCCAGCAGGGCTGCCATTTTTCCGCTATTACGTCATCAATATGGAAGGCGAGATGGACGTCGAAGTCGGGATTCCGGTTGCCACAGCATTGGCAGGGAATGACCGGGTGTGTCCCGGAGTGCTGCCGGGTGGGCGCTACGCCAGCTTGGTCTACGTTGGACACGGCTATACTGGCAATGGAGCCTTGACCAGATGGGCTATGGAGAATGGACACCGCTTTGATCAATGGGATGTCCCGAACGGCACTGCGTTCCGTGCGCGTTACGAACGCTATCTCACCGACCCGAAAATCCAGCCGCTCAAATCGAAGTGGGAAGTCGAAGTAGCAGTCAGGCTGCTGGATGATCAGCCCCGGTAACTACTGGTCACACGGCGGACGCGCAAGGCAACCTTCGGTTGCACCGCGTCCCTACACCTGACCTCGATGATTAG
>JACSRG010000865.1 GCA_014879865.1 Anaerolinea sp. | reverse complement strand
CTCAGCGGCATCGTCAAGCGGTTTCCCGGCGTGCTGGCGCTCAACGGCGTCGATTTCGACGTGCGCGCGGGTGAAATCCACGCGCTGCTCGGCGAAAACGGGGCGGGCAAATCCACGCTGATGAAACTCCTTTACGGGTTGTATCAGGCAGATGCCGGGATGATCCGCATCAACGGCGAGACGGTCAGCATTCACTCGCCAAACGACGCCATCGCGCGCGGGATCGGCATGATTCACCAGCACTTTATGCTTGTGCCGTCGCTGACCGTTGCCGAAAACGTCGCCTTAGGGATGCAGCGTGGTTGGCGCATCGACTTGGAGACGATTGCCAAACGGCTCGGTGAACTGGCAGAGCGCTACAGTCTCAAAGTCGATCCGCGCCGCCCGATCTGGCAGCTTGCCGTCGGCGAACAGCAGCGCGTCGAGATTTTGCGCGCGTTGTATCGCGGCGCTGATCTGCTCATCCTCGACGAACCGACTGCCGTCCTCACGCCCAACGAGGTCGATGATTTGTTCATTGTGCTTCAGCAAATGGCGAAGGACGGGCGCGCGCTCGTGTTCATCTCGCACAAGCTGCATGAGGTGCTGGCGATCAGTACGCGGATCACGGTGCTGCGTGATGGTCAGCGTGTCGATTCGATCCCCTCGGCGGGCGCGACCAAGCTCAAGCTGGCGGAAATGATGGTCGGACGCCCGGTCACGCTCGAATATGAACGGGCTACGGGCTGCCTCGGTCAGCCCCGGTTGTCACTGGAAGGCGTCAGCGCGCTGAGCAATCGCGGCGACCTCGGCTTGAAGTCGGTCGATTTGACCGTGTGTTCCGGCGAAATCGTCGGCGTAGCGGGGGTGAGCGGTAACGGTCAGCAGGAATTGGCGCAGGTGATCGCGGGGCTGCGTCCGGCGACGGCGGGGAAAATTCGCATCAACGGGCAGGATGTGACGGGCAAGCGCATTACCGCGCGCAATCTCGCTTACATCCCCGAAGAACGTATGGTGGATGGCGTCATCAAGAGTTTTTCTGTGGCAGAGAACTATATATTGCAGAATCACGGTAAGCACCCGTTCGCACGGGCGGGTTTACTCATGAACTTCCGCGCAATTGCCCGCGAATGCAAAGAGGCGATCAGCGCGTATGATATTAAGACGCCGTCGCACGAAACGCCGATCAAGAGTTTGTCGGGCGGGAACATTCAAAAACTCGTGCTGGCGCGAGAACTTTCGCGCAGCCCGCAGGTATTGATCGCCGCTCAGCCGACACGCGGTGTGGACATCGGCGCATCGGAATACATTCATCGCCGCCTGCTCGAAGAACGCGAAAAAGGCACGGCGATCCTGTTGATCTCGGAAGACTTGGACGAGGTTCGCGCCCTGTCGGATCGCATCGTGGTCATGTACGAGGGGCGAATCGTCGGCGAACTGCCGAACGAGAACGTAGACATCAAGCAGTTAGGGGCGCTCATGGCGGGCGCGGGAACAACATGAAACTCTGGAATCATTATCACACGCCAACCAGCGTGTACGATGCCATCGACCTGCTGACGCGCTATGCGGGGCAGGCGCGGATCATCGCGGGTGGCACAGATTTGCTCGTGGATATGCGCGCGGACGGACACGCGCCGCAGGAAGCGCTGATCGACATTACGCGCATCGCCGAGATGGGACAGATCACCCGCGAGGGCGACACAATCACCATCGGCGCAGGCGTCACCCACACCCAGATCGTCAAGAACCCGCTGCTGGTCAACGCCGCGACCTGCCTGATCGAAAGCTGCGGCGTGATCGGCGGTCCGCAGGTGCGCAATGTCGCCACGATTGGCGGCAATGTCGCCCACGCGCTCCCGGCAGGCGATGGGACAACCTCGCTCGTCGCGCTCGACGCGCAAGCCGAAATCTACAAAGACGGAATGCGCCAATGGCTGCCGATTCGTGACCTGTTTCGCGGCGCGGGGCAGTCGTTTCTGGATTCGACGCGCGATCTGCTGATCCGCTTCCGCTTCACGGCGGCGGCAGCCGGTCAAGCCACTGCCTTCGCGCGCATCATGCGACCGCAAGGAGTCGCCCTGCCGGTTCTGGGCTGCGCCGTGTGGGTAAGCATCGCCGACGGGCAGTTCGCCGACGCGCGGGTGTGCATCGCACCCGCTGCGCCAACGCCTAGCCGCGCCGAAGCAGTTGAAGCAGCGCTGATCGGCAAGCCTGCTGTCAGCGAAACGGTTGACACGGCGATCAAAACTGCGCAAGAATCATTACATCTCCGAACGAGCAAATATCGCGCCACCGCCGACTATCGCTACGAAATGGTCGCGGTGCTGCTGCGCAAAACGTTGAGCAAAGCGGTCGAACGGGCGCGCTCAGGCAGCGC
The DNA here is from genome assembly GCA_014879865.1 of Anaerolinea sp. Classification (GTDB taxonomy): domain Bacteria; phylum Chloroflexota; class Anaerolineae; order Aggregatilineales; family Phototrophicaceae; genus Flexifilum. The sequence continues at coordinate 19,605 of JACSRG010000865.1, read as the reverse complement.
CGTTCCCGAAGGTGTAGGTTGAGGGGTAATTCAATGAGTGAACTACAGGTCACGGTTAACGGGAAGGCGTACACGCTTGACATCCCCGAATCGCGCACGCTGGCGCAGTTTCTCCGCTATGACCTCAACCTGACCGGCACGAAGATCGGCTGCGAAGAAGCCGAATGCGGCATTTGCAGCGTGCTGGTCGATGGCACGCCTGTCAATTCGTGTATTTACCCGGCATTCAAGGCGTATGGACGCAGCATCGTGACGATTGAAGGTTTGGCAGACGGCGATCACCTGCATCCGCTGCAAAGCAATTTCATCGCGCACGGGGCGGTGCAGTGCGGCTTCTGCACTCCCGGCTTGATCATGACCTCCGCCGCGCTGCTGGACGAAAAGCCCGATCCGAGCGAGGCAGACATCAAGCACGCGCTGAAAGATACCTACTGCCGCTGCACAGGCTACACGAGCGTCATGCGCGCGATTCAATCGGCGGCACACGAACGCCGCACCGGATCGCCGCTGCCCGTCCATGAGCCGTATGTCAGCGAACCGATGGACGTGATCAGCCGGAGCGTGCCGCCGCAGGAAGTCCGCGAGAAAGTCACCGGGCAGGCGAAGTACACCGACGATTACGCTTTCCCCGGCATGTTGTACGCGCGCACGCTGCGTTCGCCCTATCCGCACGCGCGGATTATCAGCATCAATACGGCGGCGGCGAAGGCGCTCCCCGGCGTCCACGCCGTGCTGACCCACGCCGATGTCCCCGGCGAAAATAAGCACGGCTTGGTGTACCGCGATTGGGATGTGCTGTGCGCCGATGTGGTGCGCTACGTGGGCGATGCGGTGGCAGTCGTTGCGGCAGATACACAGGACATCGCCGATCAGGCACTCGGACTGATCGAAATCGAATATGAGCCGCTGCCGGTGGTCGCCGATCCTGAATACGCGCACACACCGGAAGCGCCGATTCTGCACCCGAAGCACCCGACCGGCAATCTGCTCAAGCATATCAAGGTGCGGCACGGCGACATCGACGCCGGTTTCGCGCAGGCGGATGTGATCATCGAGCGGGAATACCGTACGCCGACGACCGAACACGCCTTCTTAGAGCCGGAATGCTCGATTGGCGTCCCGGCGGGGTACGCGGGGCACGACAAGCTGACGGTTTACGTCGGGTCGCAGATTCCCTATCAGGATCGCAACCAGATCGCGCTGGCGATGGGCTTGCCGGAAGAAGACGTGCGCGTAATCGGCACGCTGATCGGCGGTGGTTTCGGCGGCAAGGAAGACATCGCCGGGCAGATTCATGTTGCTATGCTGGCGACTGTGACCGGACACCCGGTCAAGATGCTGTACTCGCGCCAAGAATCGCTGATCTTCCACCCCAAGCGCCACGCGACGATCATCCGCATCAAGACCGGGGCGACGAAGGATGGACGCTTGACCGCCGTGCAAGCTGAACTTTACGGCGACGGGGGCGCGTATGCTTCGCTCTCCGACAAGGTCATGACCCGCGCGACGACTCACGCGACGGGTCCCTACAATGTGCCCAACGCCAAGATCGACTGCTTCGCCATGTATACCAACAACACGCCCTCCGGCGCGTTTCGCGGTTTCGGCGTGACTCAGTCGGCGTTTGCCGTCGAACAGAACATGGATTTGCTGGCGGAGGCGCTCGGCATTGACCCGATTGCGCTGCGGCGGATCAATGCGCAGACGGTCGGTGTGACGACGGCGACCGGACAGCTTTTGCGCGAGTCGGTCGGGCTGCTCGAAACGATTGATCGCGTCGAGGCGGACATGCAGGCGCATCACAACGGCATGGGATTCCGCTGGGCGTGGCGCGAAGGCACGAAGGCGTATGCGTGGGGAATCGCCTGTGCGTACAAGAACACGGGCTTGGGCGGCGGCGCGCCGGACAAATCCGAAGCGGAGATCGAAGCGTTCGAGGATGGCACGGTCGAAGTTCGTACTGCTGCCGCCGACATGGGGCAGGGGATCGCGCATGTCGTCGCGCAGTGCGCCGCCGAAGAACTGCATCTGCCCTACGAACGCGTCAAGGTGCTGCTGTGCGATACCGATTTAACGCCCAACGGCGGACCGACAACCGCCTCGCGGCAGACGTTCGTCTCCGGCAACGCGGCGCGCTTAGCCGCCGTCGCGCTGCGCGAAGCGCTGACCCAATCGGCGGCGGAAATGCTCGACGTGCCGCCGCAGAATATCCGCTATGAGGAAGGCTTGCTTCGTTCCAACGGCGACCGCGTGCCGCTCGGCAAGTTGGTCACATGGATGAAGCAGCACGGCTTGCAGGCGCGGGTTAAGCACGAGTACTGGGCACCGAAGACGCAGCCACTCGGCACAGGCGGGGATATGCATGTCGCGTTTAGCTACGCGACGCAAGCCGCGCTGGTCGAGGTGGATACGGAAACCGGCGAAGTCGAAGTCCTCAAGATCGTTTCCGGCACGGATATTGGACGCGCGATCAACCCGCTGATGCTGCAAGGGCAGATCGAAGGCGGGATCGTCATGGCGATGGGCAATGCTTTGAGCGAAGCCTTCATTCTCGAAGACGGCGTCCCGTGGACGCGGCTGCTGTCACGCTATAAGATGCCGAGCATCAAGCACGCGCCGGAGATCATCTCGCATCTAGTCGAACACCGTTCGAGCGATGGTCCGTATGGTGCGAAGGGGGTTGGCGAAATCCCGTCGATCAACACGACGCCCGCCATTTGCAACGCGATTTACAACGCGGTTGGCGTGCGCATCTACGCGATCCCGGTCGATCAAGATGCGCTCCTGCGCGCGCTGCGCGCGGGCACAGGCGAAGTCAAAACAGCGTGGCAGGGCGTACGCTGATCTGCGCTACGAACGCGCGTTAAGCGCTTTGACCGAATCCCGGACGACAATTTGCGTGCTGATCAACGTGGTCAGCGCGGAGTTGCCCGGGTTTTCGGCGCGCGCGACCAAATACTGCACCGCCAGCGTCCCCATCAAGCGCTTGTCTACGCGCACAGTCGTCAGGGCAGGGCTCATCTGCCGGGCGAGGTCGATGTCGTCAAAGCCAATTACCGATAGATCGTCGGGTACATCGCGCCCCAACTGCCGGGCTGCCAAGATCGCCCCATATGCGACCTCGTCATTGCACGCGAAGATTGCCGTGATTTCGGGCGAATGCTGCAACAGGTTACAGGTTGCATCGAAGCCGCCTTCGCGGTTGAGCGGGCTGTCCTCGATGTAGACGTCGCTAATGCGGTGATTCTTCAAGGCGCGCAAGTACCCCTTACGCCGCTCCCGAATGCTTGGATAGCTGTCGGGCATACTGCCGACCAGAGCGATCTTCTGATGCCCCTGTTTGATTAGGTATTTTACGGCAGCATACGCGCCGCTGATGTTGTCGGTGACTACACTGTCGAAGTGGCTGCCGGGCGCATAGGCATCGATCAGGACGACAGGTTTCTCGAAGCGTTTTCCGACTAACTGGATCGTGTCTTCGAGGAATGTTCCGACGAGCAGCACCCCATCGACGTGGTTGTCGAGCAGCATGGGCGGTAGGGTAGGCGGGCGATTCAGATTATCAACCATGATGTTTGCCAGCATCAAGCTCAAATTGTTGCGCTGACACTCCCATTCAATCCCCGCCAAGACGTAAGAATAGAACGGGTTGATCATCATCGTCTGCCCATCGTCGATTTTGCCAATTGCGCCGACGACGGAAAGCGAGTGACGAGTCGCGGCTGAAACGCGCACTTGCATCCGATAGCCTAAGGCAGTCGCCGCCTCGACCACCTTGGCACGCGCTTCATCTGAAACATTGTCGCGGTTGTTCAATACATTGGACGCTGTTCCAAGTGAAACGCCCGCTCTCTCAGCTACATCCCGGAGCGTTGGTTTAGCGGCACCCATACGATCTTTCCTTAAAAGTGGTGGTGCTTGACCTAGTTGAGTAGTTCAAACGACCTAATTCTACCTGAAAATTCCCGATTGAACAAGTTTGAACAAACTGCCACTTGTACATTGAACAATTTCAGCGCTATACTGAAATTGCGTGTACAAATTGGGGACTTGATTTTTGGGAACGTTCTCAGTATACTACGCGAAATTGAACAATTTTGAAAATTCCTACCAAGGCGACCTTTACCGTGAACGAAACCGTTTTTAAGCGCCATCCACTCAACCCAATCATCACTCCCCGCGCCGTACCCCGCGCAAACAGCATCCATAACAGCGCCATTGTTCGTCACGGAGATGGTTACGCCGGAATTTTCCGTGTTGATGAAATCAACATGAACTTCACGCTGCACGTTGGCTGGAGTCCCGATGGGCTGAACTGGCAGATCGAACCGGAACCGCTGCACATGGAAAGCAGTGATCCCGACGTTGTCATGAATGCCCACAGCTACGATCCCCGCATCACGAAACTCGACGACACGTATTACATCACGTGGTGCAATGCCAACGCGCAGGGTCCGCAAATCGGCTTGGCAGCCACCAAAGATTTCAAGTCGTTCCAGCAGATGGAGAACCCCCTGCCGACGGCGAACCGCAACTGCGTCATCTTCCCGCGCAAAATCAACGGTAAATATGCCATCTATCACCGTCCGAGTGACCGGGGTCACACCCCCTTCGGCGATATTTTCTACGCGACCAGCCCCGACCTCGAACACTGGGGACATCACCGTTTCGTTTTTGGTCCGCGCGGTGGTTGGCAGTCCACAAAAGTTGGACCGGGACCTGCACCGATTGAAACGCCCGAGGGCTGGCTGCTGATCTATCATGGCGTGTGGACGAGCTGCAACGGCTACCTGTACTATGCCGGCGGCGCGCTGCTCGACCTCGATCAGCCGTGGAAGGTGCTGTATCGCACACAGGATTACTTGCTCGCGCCGACCGAAATCTACGAGCGGGTAGGGGATGTGCCGAATGTCGTGTTCCCCAGCTCCGCAGTCGTGGATGGCGATAACCTGCGGCTGTATTACGGGTGCGCGGATACGTGCATTTCGGCAGCCGATGCCAAAATTTCCGAAATCGTCGACTTCGTCAAGACGCACAGCTTTTAGCTGAAGGCGTGAAGAGTACACGATGAGTATCAGCAGTCGGGTCAGTATCGAAGACATCGCCAGAGCAGCAGGCGTATCGCGCTCAACGGTTTCGCGCGTGATCAATAACGACGCGAATGTGAAAGCCGCGACTCGCCAGTTGGTGCTGGATTTTGTCGAGCGACTGAACTACCACCCCAATCACGCGGCACGAGCGCTGGTAACCCAGCGGTCGCACGTGATCGGCGTGGTGATGCCCGGTACGGCGAACGTCTTCTTCGGAGACAACTCGTATTTCCCGATGCTGCTGCAAGGGATTGCTGAAGCGACGAATCGGAATGATCACAGTATGCTGCTGTGCTTGGGGTATTCCGATGAAGATCGCGAACACTTCAGCGACCGTGTGCTGCGCAACTCGATGTGCGACGGCTTGATCATCGCCTCGATTGAGAATGACGACCCGCTGATCGCCCGGATGCTCAAATTTGGACGCCCATGGGTGATGGTCGAACGCCCGCAGCAGTTCACCGACGACATCAACTATGTCACCGTCGATAACATCGGCGGCGCACGCATGGCGACCGAACACCTGATCAGCCTCGGCTACCGCCGGATCGCGCACATCAGCGGTCACTTGAACATCGGCGATGGTCAAGACCGGCTGAACGGCTACCGGCAGGCACTCGAAGCGGCTGACATTCCCTATGACCCGGAACTGGTGTATCACGGCTTTTTCAACCGCGCTTCAGGTTACGCCGGGATGAAAGCCTTGCTGCCGCACCGCCCGGACGCGGTGTTCGTGGCAAGTGATACTGAAACGCGCGGGGCGCTTCAGGCGCTCGGCGAAGTCGGGGTGCGCGTCCCGGAGGATATCGCGCTGATCGGCTTCGACGATCTGGATGTCGCCACCGAAAGCGATCCGCTCCTTTCGACGATCCGCCAGCCGGTGCAGCAAAAAGGCGCGACTGCCTTCAGTCTGCTGCTCGATTTGATGAATGGGGCGAAGCAAAGCCCTCAGCACGTCGTGTTACCCACTCAGCTCGTCATCCGCGATACTTGCGGTGCGAAGAAGCCGTCTAAAGAGGTTGTGAAGGAGGTGCGATTACCATCACAGGCAGGAATACCGTGATCCACCCATTTGCATCTGAGAGTCTTATATATCCCTAAGGGGGAAATACACAATGTCCAAGAAGTCACTTTTAGTCGTTTTGCTCCTCGCCGTTCTGCTGATCGGCGTGGTTGCACCCGTCGCCGCTCAGGAACCCGTGACCATCACTTGGTTCGTTGGTCTGGGAACCGGCACGAACTCCGAACAAATTGAAATTCAGAATCAGGTTGTCGCCGACTTCAACGCCACCCACGACAATATCGAACTGGTGATCAACATCGCCGCCAGCAACGAAACCTCCCGCGACACCCTGAGCACGCTGCTCGCCGCTGGCACCCCGCCGGACATCGTAGGTCCCGTTGGCGTCGCTGGCTCGAACTCGTTTGCCGATCAGTGGGCAACCAACATTGACGATCTCGCGGCGGATGCTGGCTTCGACACGTCGGTGTTTGACCCGGCGTTGATCGACCTGTATCGCACGGAAGATGGTGGCTTGGCTGGTCTGCCGTTCGCGGTTTATCCTGCGGTCACGTACTACAATGAAGACCTGTTCGACGAAGCTGGTCTGAACTACCCGCCGGCGGAATTCGGCGCGCCGTACGTTATGCCCGATGGCACGGAAGTTGCTTGGAGCTATGACACCGCCGCCGAAATCGCGAAGATCCTGACCGTTGATGCCAACGGCAACGACGCGACGATGGAAGGCTTTGACCCGAGCGCGATTGAACAGTTCGGTCTGAACTTCCAGTGGGCGCGTATTCGCCTGATCTGGACGGACCTGCAGCCCGCGACGTGGTACGATGCCGAAACCAACACCGTCACCGTGCCGGAAGAATGGCGTCAGGCGAGCCAGTGGTACTGGGATCGTATTTGGACGGATCGCACTGCGCCGAACGCGACCCTGATGAACAGTGAAATCCTCCAGCCGAGCGGCTTCGCTTCGGGCAACCTCGCCATGTCGATTGTGCCGCTGTGGTACACCTGCTGCCTCGACAACAGCGTTGGCAACTTCAATTGGGACATCGCCCCGGTTCCGGCGTCGTTTGACGGCGAACAGCACGTTGCGATGGATGCCGACACGTTCCGTCTCGTCGCCGCTTCGGCGCATCCGGCGGAAGCTTTCGAAGTTCTGACCTACTTGGTTACGGAAGCTGCCCCTGTGTTGGCGAGCGCCTACGGCGCGTACCCGGCGCTCCCGGCTGCCCAACCCGCGTGGGTCGAAGCCATCAGCGCCCGCTACCCGCTCGGCGTCAACTGGGACGTGGCTGCTGCCAGCCTCGCCTATGCGAACCCCGGTCCCGTCCACCACGAATCGAACCTGCCGAACTACACGCAGGTCTACGACCGTGAATTCCAGCTCCTGTCGCTGATCGAAGGCGATACGGGTGCGGACATCGACCTGAATGCGGAAATCGACGCGTTCGAAGCTGACGTCAACACGATTGTCCAGAGCGGAAGCTAGTCGTCACACAGTAGCAACAGCGGGAGAGGGGATTTCCCCTCTCCCAATTCGACAATCTTCATGCCCAAATAGTGCTTTAAACTATCTGCATACTTACACCCCGTTTGTCTCGATGAGTTTACCGGAGTAAAGGTTATGGCATCAACAGGTCAATCTCTTGCCGCCCCACCCGTAGCGCAAGATCAACCGAAGGTACAAGCACGCAGTCTCGCCAGCCAGCAACGACTGTGGGGCTGGATCTTTCTTTCGCCGTGGATCATCGGTTTCGCCTTGTTCACGGCTGCTCCTATCGCGGCGTCGCTCATTTTCACGTTCACCGACTTTTCGTTGAGCAGCGGCGAACCGATGAAATTCATCGGCTTTGCCAACTGGCAGCGACTCTTTGGCGACCCCATCGCGATGAACGCGCTTGCCGTAACTCTCCGCTTCGCCGTGATCGCCGTGCCGGTCGGCATCCTCGTCCCGCTGGGGATGGCGGCGCTGCTCAATTCAAAGCACCTGTGGGGGAAGGCGCTGTGGCGTCCGCTCTACTACCTGCCCTATATCGTTCCCGCCATTTCCAGCATTTTTGTCTGGCAGAGCTTCCTCAACGGTGAAACGGGTTGGCTGAACCGTCTCCTGCGCGCACTCGGAATTGCCGAACCACCGAACTGGATTTACGACGCCAACTGGATTTTGTTCGCGTTCGTGCTCATCGGGTTGTGGGGCGTCGGCAATGCGATGCTCACCATGCTGGCGACCATGCAAGGTGTGCCGACGGAATTGTATGAAGCTGCCGACGTGGACGGCGCAGGGGCAGTTACGAAGTTCGTCCGCATTACGCTGCCGATGATCTCGCCGGTGATTTTCTACAACCTCGTCTTGAGCGTGATCGGCTTGATGCAGTACTTCGTTGTACCTTACGTCATGACACGCGGCACCGGCAACCCGGATAATGCAGCTTACTTCTTCAACATGCATCTTTACAAAACGGCGTTCACCTTCTTTGACATGGGCTATGGCTCCACGCAGGCGTGGTTCATCTTCCTTATCGCGCTCGTTTTGACCGTTTTACTGTTCGTAACGTCCCGGCGCTGGGTCTATTATTCGAGCGGAGACTAACAATGGCTGCTGTAGCAAAACCCATGCAATCACGCGCGGTGAATACCTCGCCTTGGTACAGTCTGCGCCTGCGTAAATTCGGCGCAGGGGCAATCGTGACGATGCTCGCCTTCACAATTGCGCTGGTCTATCTGCTGCCGTTCGGCAACATGACTCTGACCGCCATCAAGAGCCAAGCACAGCTTGCCGGCAGTGTGGACAGTCCGATCCTTCCCTTGTCGCCGGAAACCTTCGAGTACGAAGGCGAAGTCCACGAAGTCTTCAGTGTGCCGGATGAGAACGGCGTTCTTCACGAGTGGGCGCTGGTCAACAAGGGACGCCAGAGCAGCGAATTTGTCGATCCGGCAAATCCCGACGCCGGTCTAATCACATGGCAGGGGAGCTGGCGCACGCTGGAACCGTCGCGCGTCTTCGACCCGCACTTTGGCAATTTCGGCGAAGCGTGGGATCTGCTTAACTTCCCGCTGTTGTTCCGCAATACGATGGTGATCGCCATCGGCGGCATGATCGGTACACTGCTGTCGTGCATCGCCGTCGCTTACGCTTTCGCGCGCTTCCCGATCCCCGGCAAGAACATTCTGTTCATCGTCCTGATCGGCACGATCATCCTGCCCAGTCAAGTGACGCTGATCCCGACCTATGCGTTCTTCTCCAGCATCGGCTGGACGGGGACGTGGCTGCCGCTGATCGTCCCGCACTTCTTCGCCAACGCCTACAACGTGTTCCTGCTGCGCCAGTTCTTCATGACGCTGCCGCGTGAACTTGACGAAGCCGCGATGATCGACGGGGCGGGTCCCTTCACTGTCTTGATCCGTGTCATCATCCCGCAGTCGTGGGCGGCGATCATCTCGGTCGGCTTGTTCCACTTCATCTTCGCGTGGAATGACTACTTCGGTCCGCTGATTTACCTGCTCGGTAAGCCTGACCTTGTGCCGATTTCGGTCGGTGTGCAGGTCTTCAACTTCCAGTACGGTCCGCATCCCGAATACATTCAGGCGACCTCGCTGATGGCGATGGCGCTGCCGTTGATCATTTTCTTCCTCGCGCAGAAGATTTTCATGCGCGGCGTGGTCATCACGGGTGTCGAGAAGTAACGATGAAACGTCTGCTGCTTCTGCTCATTCTGATCGTCGTCGGGCTGCAAGCAGCACTGGCGCAAGAGGATGTGTTCCGGGTTGATGCTTCGACATCGCTCGGAACCATCAGCCCGTATGTGTTCGGGGCGAATATGGGGCATCACGCCCTGATCCCCGGCGCGCTGCTGGATGAGGCGCAGGCGCTTAATCTGAACTTCCTGCGTTTTGGCGGCGGCGACAGTGACCAGCAAGATTTGCGCACCTCAACGCTCGACATTTTCGTGCTGCAAGCGCGGGCAATCGGCACCGAACCGCTCGTCACCGTGCGCCTGCTCAATGGGACGCCGGAAGCCGCCGCCGAAATGGTGCGCTATGCCAACGTCGAGAAGGGCTACAACATCCGTTATTGGAGCATCGGCAACGAACCGAACCTGTTCGTCCGGGTTCTGGGTGCGCCTTCCTATTCGACCGAAGACCTCGTGGCGCAGTGGCGCGCGATTGCCGAGGCGATGCTGGCAGTTGACCCGGAGATTATGCTGGTGGGACCCGACATCACACAGTATGTCGTGTTCGATACCGACCCGATGACCTATCTCGAAATGAGCAGCGGCGGGCATCCTCGTGACGATCAGGGACGCGATTGGCTGATCGAGTTCTTGCGCGCTAACGGCGACCTCGTCGATATTGTGTCGATTCATCGCTATCCGTTCGCCGGCGGCGGGGATCGCGGCGCAACAGTCGAAGGGCTGCCCGCCGTGAGTCACGAGTGGGACGTCGCGATCCCGAATTTGCGTCAGGTCATCCGCGAGGCGGCAGGGCGCGACATTCCGATTGCCGTGACCGAGTTCAACTCCAATTCGTCGCAGAACATCGGCGGCGAGGCGAGCCTCGACTCGCTGGCAAACGCCATCTGGATCGGCGATGTGCTGGGGCGATTAATCCGGAATCAAGTCGAGTACGCGACGGTCTGGGATATTCAAGGCTCGCCGGTACGCGGGTGGGGTCTGCTTGGCACATATGATGTGCGCCCCGCCTACTACAGCTACCTGATGTACACGCACTTCGGCACAGAACTGTTGGCGTCGGAATCCTCCGATCCGCTGGTCTCGATCTCTGCCGCGCTGCGTGATGACGGCGCACTCACGTTGATGGTCGTCAACTTGGGTAGAGACGAAGCGACTAAGACGCTGTCGTTGAGCGGGTTTGCGGCAGGCGGCGATGCCGAAGTGTGGCAGTTCGATGCCGAGCACAACGCCGAAGCCCTCGATGCGCAGGCGATCAGCGATGGCACGACGATTACCGTGCCGGGGCTGTCCATGACAGTCTACGTACTGCCGCCGCAGTAACCACACAAGGCTAATGAACTGATGGGACGCACAGCGTGCGTCCCATGCAGCACCCTCATCGGATTGACCACATCTCATTCATTCGGAGCATATGAACTTATGACCGGGCGCGCAATTCGCAGCATCGTTTTGATTTGGTTGGTTTGGAGCGTGATTCTGATCGGCTACATGCAGCTTGTCCAGATGCGCTATGAGCCGGATCGCCCCGACGACGCGCTGACGTGGAGCGCGCAAGAAACGACGCGCAACAGTCAGCGTGACAAGCCGTACTTGAACGATCCTTTCCTCAATACGCAGGTCTCGTGGGACAGCGAATTCTACCTATCGATTGCGACCGTCGGCTACGATGACCCGGATGTGCGCGTGGTCGAGGAAGGTGGCACGGGCTACAGCATGAACTACGCCTTCATGCCGTTCTACCCGCTGGTGATGAAGGTGGTGCGCCTTCCGTTCACGCTGATCGGGATGACGCCGATTGGCGCATCGGTGGCGGCGGGCGTACTGGTGTCGCTGCTCGGCGCGCTGGCGGGCATGATCGCGCTGTACGACATCGTCCGCGCTGAACTCGGCGAGGAGGGCGGAATCCGCACGGCATTTCTGCTGCTGGTCTTCCCCATGTCGATGTTCTTCGCGACCGTCTACACCGAGGGCTTGTTTGTCGGGCTGTCGTTCGGCAGCCTCGCCTTGATGCGGCGCAAGCAGTTCATCTTCGCGGCGGCGCTGGCAGCGTGCGCGACCGCCACCCGGTCGATTGGTGGCGCGCTGCTCGTGCCGCTGCTGCTGGCATGGTTCGTCAGCTTCCGGCAGGCGACCAACAAGCGGACGCTGCTGATCCAACTGCCCGTGCTGGTGCTGCTGCCGGTTGGCGCGTATCTGCTGTGGCGCATGGCGAACGGCGTGCAGTACGACTTCGTACAGGCAAACTGGTTCGGCAACGCGCCGCTCGACATTGCGACAACGCTGGACGCGTGGGGGCAGTTCCTTGAGCGCGCCCGCACAACGCCGGAGACGGCAGTCGTCGTGGCGCTGGAGATCACGACGGTGGCGCTGGCGCTGCTGAGCTGCATCTGGTGTTTCCGCCGCTATCCGCTGCTGGCGATCTTCGGCTTGATCGGGTTGGTCGTCTCGATTACGTCGGGGTGGAACAGCACGAACAGCTCGATCCGCTACATGCTGACCGTCCCAACACTGTGGATCATGCTGGGACGGTGGACGCGGAATTCTGTGTTCGAGCGTGGTTGGATCGTCGCGTGCGTGCTGCTCCTCGCGATGCAGGCGTACCTGTTCAGCTTTGACTTCTGGGTTGCGTAAGCGGCAGCACGAACTGGTCGACATCTTCATCACTGCTGATCGTCGGGATGTCACGCGCTAACGTCCAGTGTTCGACGTGTTCGGCGCTGCCTCCCGGCGGCAGCGTCACCAGCGGGCTGAGCGTTTCGACTTCGAGCATGAAGTCATTCGTGAATACTTCGACGTTGCTGCCAAAATCGACATGCGGGATCGGCGGCGGCGCGCTGAACTGCTTGACGAACAGATGATGATCGTTGAAGTACGCCGCCCACCCGTTCGGTACGAGCGCGCCGATCTTTTGCGGGATGGCGAAATTGCGATCCTGCTTGAGATACAGGTATTTTGCGCCGAAGCGCCAGCGCGGATCAGACAGATCGGTATATGCCCACAGCGCCAGCGATGAGGTCGGCAGCAGGACTTCGTCGTGTGAAGCGCGCGGCGGCAGGGGAATGATCGCCATGCCGCCCGAATTCATCACCGAGAGCGCCCAGACCGCTAGACGCACATCCCACACGCCCTGATTACGCAGTCGATGGACGATGCGCAGCGACGCTGAATCCGCCCCTAGCGTGATGTCCATCGACTTGGCGATGCCTGTTGCGTCTTCAAGCGGTTGAATCACGCGGACGAATTCCCCGTGGTCCTCGACGGTGATCGGCTGATTATCGGGGAGATCGGTGCGCCCTGCCTGCTCCGGCGCGTGCCACAAACGATGCCCGCCGTAAAGCTGCCATACCGACTTGTTCGCTGGAACCTCAAGGGGATCGCTCTCGAAGAATTCGTTGCGTTCCCCGACAAATCCGAAACGAATAATACGCGTACCTAAATCGCCCGTGATGATCGCGTCGATCACCCCATTGCTCAGGCGATAGCAGGTTGGCAGCCCCCGATAACTCAGCCGTTCGATGTTCATAGTCTAATTTTCCCTTGTTAGTGCATCCAGATACGCCGAAACCCACACCAGCGGCGCATTCCAGTTGATTGTAACCTCATTGGTTGACCATGAGCCAATGAGATCGACGTAGCGTTTGGCAGGCGCTGTGTCCATCACACCTGCGTCCAGTGCGGTCGGGTCGGATGGCGCAACGTTCGGTCCACCCGCGACGACTCCCGGCGGCGGGGGTGGGAAATCGCCCTGATTCGCCCAGAAGCGGTGATGCGGATGTTCCAGTGTGCGCGCGCCGTAGCCGGACACAAAACTGAACGCCAGCGCGTTACGTCCCAGCAGGTAATCCATGCTTTCGCTGACGCCGTTCCGGTAGCGCACGTCGTCAGTAAAGTCATACGCCAGCGCGAGGATGATCGCGTTATTGAGAATGTCCGAGTTCGAACCCCAGTTGTACTGCCCCGCGCCGAATGTCAGGCGGTAGCCTTCGCGCGCGATCACTGACAGATAGAAATCGGCGGCTTGGACGATCTGTTCGCGGAGTGCCTCGACGGTTTCCGCGCACAGGTCGTTCGGTACGACCGAGAGCGAGATCGTGCCGAGCGCCGCTACATCGCCCCAGAACATCGACCCCGATTCGCCGCCGCCCATATTCGGGAAGGCGGTGTAGAACGGCGACGCCGTGAGATAGTCGCGGTATTCGTCGCTTCCCGTCGTGATGAACAGCTCTGCCGCTGCCCAGTAGAACTCGTCGGTGACATCGTCGTCATCGTAATTACCGCCGCCCGCTCCCGGCACATTGCCCGCGAGCATGATCGGGTTGTCGTTGGCTGCGCGCCATGCCGTTTCGGCTGCTGTCAGGCAGCGTGCCGCGAAGTCGGGATCGATCTCGCGCCAGATGCGCGCGCACTGTGCCGCCGTTGCCGCCACGTTGAGCGTCGCCGCCGTTGAAGGCGGGAAGACATAGCGCCCGCCGGCCGCGTTCGCGAAGTCGGTGTTGTTGTCGAAGGTGGTCGGCGGCATGAGCGGTAAGCCCGTCCAATCGCGGTCATGCAGTTTATGATGCACCATGCCCGCCAGTGGTTGACCTTCCGGTACTTGCATGGCGAGGAGGAATTCCATTTCCCAACGCGCCTCATCCAGCAGATCGGGCACGTCATTGCCGCTTTCGGGGATGTTCAACGAGCCGTCGGGGTAGGCGTCAGGCAGACGTTCGTACAGGTTGAGCAGCGTCCATACGGAAATCCCGCCATTGACGACGTACTTGCCGTAATCGCCTGCGTCGTACCAGCCGCCGCGCCCGTTGAGCGTGTAGTCGCAGCCTTCCCACGCCACACCCTGCGGATCAGTGCCGCGCCAGCAGGTGACCACATCATCGGTGATGTGACCGGCGGCGCGCGCCCACTGATCTCCGGCGTGTTCCGCTGTCAGCTCGATCCCGCTGCGGTTGAGGTAGAAGTAGCGCGCTGCGTCGATGGGCAGCGTCCGGTAGATGTCGTCGCCAATGCGGAAAGGCTGGCTCGACGTCGTATCAATGGTGAGGATGTATGTTCCGGGGGTGGTCATATTGGAGAAATCCGCCATTTGCACGTAATCGCCGGAGGCTTCGTCCAGCCGACCCGGTGTCGTGAACCCGGCGGCGACCCGTTCACCAGTCTCGACGTTCGTCAAAATCCACACGGTGCCGTTCGTGCCGGGTCCGGCGAACATGCCGTACTTCGGCGCGTCCGGCAAATAGCCGACCTGATTCACGCTGACCTGCTGTTCGACCACCGGTTCAACCGGTTCTGGAGGTTCGCTTGCCATAGGAATATCCGTTCTGCCAATTTCGAAGAAGAGACCACTGCCAAATAGGCTGGGGTTGCTGTACGAGTTGTCGCTCGTGTCCGCCAGCGACCAAATCAGCTTCGAGTCGCGGTCGAGTTCGGTTGCGCCATTGGCGTGCGCCTGAATCCCGATTTCGACGCCATGCGCCGGAGTCAAGTAGTCCGCCAGCGGGACAGACGCCTCGAAGCCCCAACCCGTTTCCGTGCTGAAGACGACCGCCCGCACGTTGCTCGCGCCGCTGTTCGTCCCGGTGATCGTTACCGCCTCGCCGCCGATGTCGCCGGGGGTGATGTTGATCTGGAACATGCCGTCGTCGTAGCCGGTCGCGTAGCGTTCGGCGCTGAGGTTGAGATAAAACTCCAGCGAGTCCTCGTTCCAGTAGTTCGTCCCATGCTGCCCGGTGACGATGTTCGAGTCGTCGGATGTCATGGTGATGTAGATATGCTCACCGTCCGCCGCCACGCTGAACTGAAAGGCGGAGTTTTGCAGCGGGTCGGGGGAAATCATTGACCCGCGATCCACTATTTGCACCGGGACACCCGCCCAATCGTCGAGACTGCCATCGACCGTGATGCTGACCGGGAAGGGGATATAGACGACCTCGCCCGTGATTTCGTCCGGGGCGAGCGCGGCTTGGGCACTGACGTTCAGCGCAAGGCTGAACAGCAGCACCGCGAGAAATAAAACTCGTTTCATGAAACTACTTCCTTCTCTAACTTAGCGTGACCATTACCTGACACCGCTCGCGATCTGTGACCAGTGGTATGACGCTGCCCTCGATGGGCGTGCCATCGACCGTGATCGCCACCGCATTTCCTGCGCCAGCGCGCTGCACGTCGATGTCATAGCGGACGCCGCGATACAAGCGCGACGCTTTGAAGCCTGTCCACGCGGTCGGCACGACCGGCGCGATCTCCAAGCCGTGATAGGTCGGGCGGATGCCGAGAATCCAGTGCGTAATCGCCGCGTAATTCCATGCCGCTGTGCCCGTCAGCCACGAGTTCTTGGCTTCACCGTGCGTCGGCGCGTCCTTTCCGGCGATCATCTGCGCGTAGACGTACGGTTCGCAGCGATGCACCTCGCTGATCGCCTCACGCGCCGATGGGTTGATGCGCGCATAGTAATCGTGGGCGCGGTCGCCCGAACCGAGGATCGCCTCGCCGATCATGATCCATGGATTGGTATGGCAGAAAACACCCGCATTCTCTTTGTAACCGGGGGGATAGGATGAAATCTCGCCCAGTTCAAGGTGATAAGTCGAATAGGCGGGCTGCTGCAAGACGATCCCGTGCGGCGTCGCCAAGTGCTCGCGCACGGAGTCCATCGCCTGTGCCGCGCGTCCATCGGCGATGCCCATGCCCGCCATGATGCAGATGCCCTGCGGTTCGATGAAGATGCGCCCTTCGGCACACTCCGCCGACCCGACCTTTTGACCGAAGTGATCGTAGGCACGTAGGAACCACTTGCCATCCCAACCATGTTCGGCGACGATGCGATCCATGTAGGCGGCAGAGTCGCGGTAGTGCGCCACTTCGTCCATGTAGCCGCGCGTCTCGGCGATCTGCGCCATTTCGTTCGCGGCAATGCCGAATAAACCGGCGATGAAGATCGACTCGGCAACTTTGCCATCTTTGTTGGTCGTCGTCTGGAAGGACTCGCCCGGTTCATCGGAGAAGGTGTTGAGGTTGAGGCAGTCGTTCCAGTCAGCACGCCCAATCAGCGGGAGTCCGTGCGGACCCAAGCGATCCAGCGTGTACTGGATACTGCGGCGCAAATGCTCGTAGAGGGGCTGCTCGGAGCCGGGCTGATTGTCGAACGGAACCAGCACGTCGAGAATCGACCAATCGCCGCTCTCCTTGATATAGGCGGCGACGCCCAGAACCAACCACAGCGGATCGTCGTTGAAATTGCCGCCGACGGCATTGTTGCCGCGCTTGGTCAGCGGTTGGTACTGGTGATACGCGCCGCCTGTCTCTAACTGCGTTGCCGCAATGTCGAGGATGCGTTCGCGGGCGCGCGCCGGGATCATGTGGACGAAACCGAGCAGGTCTTGGTTCGAGTCGCGGAAGCCCATCCCCCGCCCGATGCCCGATTCATAGCCCGACGCCGAGCGCGACATATTGAATGTCACCATGCACTGATAGGCATTCCACACGTTGACCATGCGGTTGGTGTGTTCGTCCGGCGTCTCGACTTGCAAGATGCCGAGCAGCTCCGTCCAGTAGTCGCGGAGCGTAGCGAAGGCGTGGTCGATGTTGGCGCTTTCGAGGTAGTGGGCGATCACCGGCTTGACTGTCAGCTTGTTGATCACGCCGGGTGCGCTGAACTTGGCGTCGCGCGGATTTTCGTGGTAGCCGAGCACGAAATTGATCGAGCGCGACTCGCCGGGGGCAAGGTGGACTTTGACGTGATGCGATCCGATAGGTGCCCAACCATGCGCGATAGAATTCTTCGACGCGCCCGTTTCGACGACGCCGGGATTGTCGAACCCGCGATACGCGCCGAGGAACTCGTCGCGCGAAGTGTCGAAGCCCGCCAGCGGGGCAGAGCAGGCGAAGTAGGCGAAGTGATCACGGCGTTCGCGGTATTCCGTTTTGTGATAGATCACGCCGTCTTCAACTTCGACCTCGCCGATGCTGAAGTTGCGCTGGAAGTTGGTCATGTCGTCGTTGGCGTCCCACAGACAGAACTCCACAAACGAGAACAGGGAGAGATCCACCGGTTTAACGCGATGATTCGTCAGCGTGACCTGCCAGACTTCGAGATTCGCGCCTTGTGGGACGAAATAGCGCGCCTGCGCCGTCACGTCTTGGTAGGTCGATTGAATGATGGTGTAGCCCATGCCGTGCCGACAGGTGTAATCGTCGAGCGGGGAGAGGGTTGGCTGCCATGTCGGCGACCAGTACTGCCCGGTAGCATTGTCGCGCAGGTAGAGGTAGCGCCCGCCAATATCACGCGGGGCGTTGTTGTAGCGATAACGGGTCAAGCGGCGCAGACGCGCATCGCGGTAAAACGAGTACCCACCCGCTGTATTGGACATGATCCCGAAATAGGCTTCATTCCCCAAATAGTTCAGCCATGGGAGCGGAGTATCCGGGCGTGTGATGACGTACTCACGCTGTTGGTCATCAAAGTATCCGTAACGCATACGCAAAAATCCTTTTATCGGCTTCGTTCCGGCGATTGGGAACGTTTTCATGACGTAAATATGCCGCGTTTATCCGCTTTGGTCAAGCAATTCCCTCGTCGGGCTGCGTAGGCGAGCACAATATTTGCCAGTGGCGCACTTTGGCGGAACGGAGGACAATTTAGACAGTGATAATAGTTGAATGGTGGATGTCACTTGAGAGTGGAAGGGGCGGTAGACAAGCGCTGGCGTGCAAGCACCCTGCGAAACGGCATGGTACGTTGGCTGCCGCTTGCCGGGGTGCTTATCATCGCGCTGCTAGTCAGGGTGGGGTCGATGTCGCAGGCAGCACATCTAGGTGATCTGGAGCACTTCGCCCACTGGATGCGCGTCATCGATCAAGAAGGGCTGCTGCGCTTTTACGAGCCGGAATTTCGTTTCAGCCGGATTGACCGTACGTATCCCGCGCTGACTACGCTGACCTTCGGCGTGCTAGTTCAGTTTTCCGGCATACCACCCGATCCGCAGTTTGTCGCTCAGCGCTCCGATTATATCAGCCTGATGAAGCTGTTCCCTGTCGCGTTTGAACTCGCGCTGATTGTGGTCGTCTACGCGTGGCTGACTTCGCGCCCGGTCTGGCGCTGGCTGATCCCGCTGCTGCTGGCACTTGCGCCCGGTCTCGCGGCGACGTCGGCATGGTGGGGACAGCTCGAAGCGCTGCCGATGCTGTTTCTCGTGCTCAGCTTGATCGCACTGAATCGCGACCGTCCGCTGTGGGCGTGGATCATGTTCGCGCTGGCGCTGCTGACCAAGCAGCAGGCGGCTGCACTCACGCCGCTGCTGGTGCTGGTCACGCTGCGACGCTACGGTTTTCGTACCCTGCTCCTCGACGGAGGGGCAGCGATGCTGATCTTCAGTCTCGTAACGCTGCCGTTCGTGTTCGGCAGCGGTCTAGACAACGCGCTCTACCCCTACTTGAGCGCTACAACCGACGCGTTCCCCTCAATGACCAACAATGCCTTCAACCTGTGGTTTGCGCTGGCGAGCATCAACAAAGGCTCGACGGTCTTTTTCGGCGATCCAACACTGTATGATGGGCTCGCCGCCATCGGAGGGCTGACATTCAAGGGGGTCGGCTATGTGCTGTACGGGGGTTACGTCCTGCTGATTTCGGCGTTCATCTGGCGACAGGGACGCCAGCGGCGGGAATTCCTGTGGGCGGCGGCGCTCTTTCTCGGATTCTTCATGCTGCCGACGCAGGCACACGAGCGCTATCTCTATCCCGGCGTCGTGCTGACACTCATCGCGATAGCACAAGATCGCCGGGTATGGTGGGCAGCATTGTGCTTGATCAATAC